>PMUF01000453.1 GCA_003167015.1 Chitinophagaceae bacterium
CAGACCATTGTCCCTTCGTTGGGTGACCGTGGAATGCTGTGCCAGTTCCTGGTAGATACGGCGGTCTTCTTCCTGTTCGGTCTTCAGCAGGGTGGCCAGCTTTTTGAAATACTCCATGCTGCAAAGATACGCCAGGTTAAAAAATTTTGGTGGGGCGACCCGTTTGAACTATTTTGCAACCAAAAGGTTTCATTTTATGCGAAGAGATGTATTTCAGGCGATAGCCGACCCTACGCGCAGGGAGATCATCAGCCTGATCGCTCATCAGTCGCTGAACGTTAATGCGGTCGCCGGAAATTTCGATGTGAGCCGCACTGCGATATACAAGCATGTCAAAATATTGACGGAATGCGGGCTGATCGTGATCAAAAAGCAGGGCCGGGAACGCTTTTATGAGGCCCAGTTGGAAAAACTGCATGAGATTTCGGATTGGGTAGAGCAGTACCGCCAGTTCTGGAATGCCCGGCTGGATGCGCTGGAGAACTACCTTAATGAGACCCGGCCCAGGGAGAAGAAGCCCGGGAAGCGTTAACATGTGATAAACAGGATTTTGCCTATTTTGAGCCGGATAAAATGCAGCCGAATGAAACTTCCCGTTTTCCTTATTCCTGTATTTGTCAGCTTTTGTTTGACGTGCGCCGGTCAGGATACAGGCCCGCAGGGACGCCCGGATATGGATTTTGGTACCGTCACTCCTTCGACCTTCGCTCCTGTTGTTTATTCCATCGACAGTACCGCCAATGCCGTCATTCTATTCGATCACGGCGAGGTCAACTTCGAGCCTTCTTATGCCAATGGTCATGAATTCAGCTATATCCTGGAACGGCATACCCGGATCAGGCTGCTCAACAAGAATGCGTTCAGCCTGGCTAACTTTACGCTATCGACCTTGCGGAAATCGAACATGAACCCGCCTTATATCGAAAACTTCAAGGGGGCCACTTACAACCTCGAGGACGGAAAGCTGGTTGTCACTAAGGTGGACAAGAGTAATATCTTCAAGGATCAGAACGGAGAGTTTAACCAGGAGAAGGTCGTCTTCCCAAACGTAAAGGAAGGGTCGGTCATCGAATACAGCATCAGGATCGTTTACCCCGGCGCCTTCATTCCGCCATGGACTTTCCAGGGTGGTTATCCGGTGCTGTGGAGTGAATACGATGTCACGGTCCCTACCTTGTATGATTACGTCGTCAAGCACCAGGGTTATCAGAAATATGTCGTGGACAGCACCGTCTTTTCGACCGCGGAATTTCCCGTCAGCTTCAACGGCTTCATCGGCACCTGGTCGGGGCAAACCATCCGCAGGATCTGGGCGTTGCAGAATGTGCCCGCCCTGGAGCGGCCGGAGCCATACACCACAACACTGGCCAATCATCTCAGTCTGATCAGCTTTCAGTTGTCTGCCATCCGGATGAACGGCTATAATAAAACCTACCGTTCCAACTGGAATGAGCTGGTGGAAGAGCTGGCGAAAATGGATAAATTCGGATCACCGCTGGCGGACCGGAACCGCTGGGTGGATGACGAGCTGAAAAACATCACGGCGGGATTACCTGCTTCGCAGGGATCTTTGGCGAAGATCTATGCCTACGTAAGGGATCATTTTGACTGCTCGAACAGGGAAAGCATCTACATGACCCGGCCGTTAAAGAAGGTATGGGAGGAGAAACGGGGAAATGTGGCCGATATCAACTTACTGTTGATCGTATTATGCTGTCATGCCGGCTTTGAAGCATCGCCGGTGATCCTGAGTACCCGTACGCATGGGCTGGCCGTGGATGATTATCCGCTGCTCAACGACTACAACTATGTGATCTGCCGGGTGACGGCGGATGGAAATACTTATCTGCTGGATGCTTCCAAACCTTATCTCGGCTTTGGTCAACTGCCGGAGATATGTTATAATGGCTGGGCGCGGGTTATCGACAACACACTGGATAAGGTACCGTTGTTTTCCGATTCCGTGACGGAGAAAAGGACGACGCTGCTTATGCTGGCCAATACCGACAGCGGTTATGCCGGGACCTATATGCGCCGGGCGGGTATCTTTGAATCCATGGACCTGCGCCAGCGGATGAAACGGGAGACGCCCGATCAGTTCTTCCAGAGCCTGGAAAAAACGATGGCGGATTACAAGCAAATGGGGAGCTATGGCTTTGATTCACTGGCATCGCCGGATCAGCCTGTCAGCTGGCATTATACCATGAAATATAATTTTACCCGGAAGACTATTTACTTCAACCCGATCCTGCACGAGCGGTTCAATAATAACCCGTTCAATGCCGTCACCCGGCATTACCCCGTAGAAATGCCTTTTTGTTTCGATAATACCTATGTGCTGAACATGGAGGTCCCAAAAGGCTATAGCGTCGATCAGCTTCCGAAGTCCGCGAGTGTCAAGCTGGAAGACAGCACCGGGCTCTTTACCTATGACATCCAGTCGGACGGGAAGACGATCCAGTTCCGGACAAGGCTGCAGATCAGGAAGGCCTTTTATGGACTCGATGAATACCAGGGGTTGCGGGATTTCTTTTCATTTATCGTCGGTAAGGAGAAAGAGCCGATCGTTTTTAAAAAAATTGATTGATCATGAATTTTCTCAAACCGGGCTTATTCCTGACGGCCGTCACGCTGTGGCTGTGGACGAGTGGCCAGGGGCCTGTGGCGGAGGGTATTGCCGATTCCCTCCGGAAGGATGCCGGGATGGTCAAGCGGTCGGATATCATGGAAATTGATATTGAATCTCCGCGGAAAGCGAGGATCCATCGGAAATATGTGTATACGATCCTGAATAGTACCGGTGACAGATATGCGGATATCGGCACCTTCTACGACAAATTCAATGACCTTGCGGATGTGACGGCCATCCTGTATGATGCCAATGGGAAAGTGATCAAAAAGATCCGGAAGAACGATATGGAAGATTGGAGCATGGCGGGTTCAGGCATCCTGATGACCGATTCCCGGATCAGGTTCTATCATTTTTCCTGGCGCAGCTATCCTTACTCGGTCAGCTTTGAGGAGGAAAAACAGCTGAATGGCTTGTTCAATTTGCCGGACTGGCGTCCGCAACCATCTCCCGACATCGCCGTGGAAAGCAGCAGCCTGGTGATCAGGGTCCCCGCGGGCTATCCATTGCGATACAAGCAATACCACTATCCCGGGCAGCCTGAGATGGCTGAACAAAAAGGCGGGACGACCTATACCTGGGAGATGCATGACAGGCCGGCGTCAAATCCAGAGCCCTTTGCACCTGCATGGTTCCGGATGGAAACCAGTGTCCGGCTTGCGCCGGGTGAGTTCGAAGAGGCTGGATACAAGGGCCGGCTTTATTCCTGGGCGGATCTGGGAAAATTTATCGGAGGCCTTTACCGTGGCCGGGACGAGTTGCCGGCGGAAGCCAGGGCAAACGTGCATCAGCTGACGGACGGGTTAAAAGATGACAAGGAAAAGATTGCCGTTCTGTATCGTTATCTGCAGCAGAATACCCACTATGTGGGTATCGAGCTGGGTATCGGCGGCTGGCAGCCTTTCGATGCGACCTATGTCTATCATAAACGATACGGCGATTGCAAGGCGCTGGCGAACTATATGGTGGCGTTGTTGAAAGAGGCCGGCATCAGGGCCTGGAATGTGTTGATCCAGGCGGGTCAGGCCGCCCCGGCCATCGATACCGGCTTTGCCTGTAATCAGTTTAACCACGCTATTGCGGTTGCTATAGCGGGCAGTGATTCGATCTGGCTGGAATGTACCAGCCAACTGCTGCCGCCGGGATACCTGGGCAGCTTTACTGCTGACCGGGATGCCCTGTTACTGAATGATGATGGCGGCCGGATCGTCCATACCCCGGTCTATGGATGGAAAGAGAACCGGTTCGACCGGACGGTACGGGGTACTATCAGCGATAACGGGTCCTTGCAGGCGAGCATGCAGACGGGGTATAGGGGTTTGGAGCAGGATGCGCTGCAGGCGGAGATCGATCGTCTGCCCGGATCGGAACTGACACGGCAACGTTAGCAGAATATCGGCATCAGTAATTGCACGATCGCGGCGCTGGATTATCGTGCTACGCCGGGTCCTGTACCCTTTATTCAAGAGACGATGCGGCTATCGGCAGATCACTTTACGACCATTTCCGGGAACCGGCTGTTCCTGCCGCTGGATGCCCTGATCAAACAATCAGACGGATTGCATGTGGGCGCTCAACCGCGGCAAAGCAACCTGGAGCTCCCGACATCTTATGAGGAGACCGATTCCATTCTATTTCAGCTTCCACATGGCTATGTTCCGGAGGGAGCGCTCCCATCCGCCAGATATACGGCCGACTTCGGCAGCTATCGTATCCAGGGCGTACTAACGGGCGACAGCCTGGTCATCACCTGCCGCTTCCGGCAATATAAGGGCATCTATCCTGCGGGTGACTGGTCGAAGATGGTGCATTTCTTCAACCTGATCAATCAGGAGGATAACACACAATTGGTTTTAATCAAACAATGACCACCGGGCAGCCGCGGCGCGGCAAACCGCCTAATGGTTGAAATCATTGCTGTAAATATCTTTTCCGTCGGCGGTTTTCAGCTGCACGAAATCCACAGCGCACAGCCCGTTGGAGATAAAGCCAAGACCGGTGATCAGACCGCATGATTTTTCATAGGCGGCGGAGAAAACTTCGACATTATTGATACGGATGCTGACCTTCTTATTTTTTACTTCCATCTCGAGATTTTGCCATGCTCTTACATCCGTTCCCAACGTGGAAAGATCGTGGGTTTGGCCGTTTAAGACATTGTCACCGAACTGGGCATTCAACGCGCCCGTACAGCCTTTTAACGTATTTTGAAAATACATGAAATATTGCTGGCAGAATATTTCGGTCATCAGAAAGGGGCAGGAGGTATTTCTACATTCGCTGAACTTTATCCTGCAGGTCAGGGTGAAGTTATCACTGCTGTAGGCAATAGCAGAGGGGAAATAAACCTGCAGGTATTCATTATCCTTTTGCCGGTCAATTTTGCTGTTCGCAAGGTCATCTGCTGTCAGTTGCATCGATCCGTCGATACTGCCCCGGGCAGGAAGTATATAATGAGGCTGGCTCAGGGGTGCTCTCTCTTTGGCGTAAAAGAGCCATCTGTCAGTAGGGATACTTACCGGCAATGTTTTGATGATTTGATCATTGGCGATCAGTTTGGCGGTATGGTATCCCGGCTCATAATAGATATCCGTGAGGGTATAGTTCTTCTTATATATTCTAACCCGCCGGTGCCTGTCCCAGGATTGCTGGATAAAAAAGCTGTCTGCGTTTATATCGTCGATGTTGTACCTGAAGATGACGGTATTGGGAAGGTCAT
>PMUF01000474.1 GCA_003167015.1 Chitinophagaceae bacterium
CGCAAAAACATCCCAAAAGATCTGGCCGCGGCTTTTACGGTAAGGGGGCTGCGGGCGGTGCTTTTCGATGGCGCCGTTGAGCAGAACCAATGCCCGGCCATCATTACGTAAAGCGATCCACGTTCCACCAGCCAGGGCGTCTTTAGGGCCGACGAAGGAATAATGACCTCGTTCTTCGCGCAGAGGGGCGAGGGCGAGGGGGCGTTGGGCGTTTTCGTCACGATTCGACGTGATAAACACTTTACCGTCGGCAGGGATAAAGCTTACCGTGCACATTGGGTCTGGTATTTAAGGGTGGAAGGCGCCACGCCGAATTCCTGCGGCAGCCCTATGTCCGATACTTCGGTGATCCCGATCCGGATCAGCGCCATATGATGTATCGCATGTTCTATATTATAGACGATTTCCCGGAAGTACGTGGTGGAAATGGTACAGGGCTGGTCATCCGGGCCGAAGCTGGTCTGTAACCNNACAGTATCGCCTTGTCGGGATGGGCAATGGCATTTGTTATATTGGCGAGGCATTCGGCGGCCACCTCTTTATGGGTAGCTATGGCCTGGTTCCTGGGGCGGGCATCATAATTGACGGCGCCTGTGGCGTAGCCGTTGACGAGGCATTGGAAAAGCTCCACTACGTGCCGGACGTGCTGGCCGACGGAGCTGCCTGAAAGGGTGCGGCAGGACATGGTATACTGCCTGTCGGTTAATTGTTCAAGGGCTGTGACCAAATCTTTGACTGTCGCCCTTACTGTTCCAAAAATCATTTTTTAGGGTTTTCAGTAAAGACGGGGCCGGGGAGAGAACCTTACAGGGGATGGGAAATTTTTTTTGGGGGCTCGGCGATCGGTGATAAGTCGCTCATTTTTCCGACATTAGCTGCTTATTACCTGAATATGCTGTATCGTTTTCCACCGACGCTGGCAGAAGCGAAAGATGCGTCTTTTCTGAGCGGCCAATCGGAAACATATGCGAAGCTAAAGATCGAATCGAAGACGGGTAAAAGGACCGTGCTGATGACGGAGCACACGCTGATATTCGTCATGAAGGGGGTAAAGCTGTTACATTTTGCTGACGGGACGCTGAGGATATCTCCCGGCGAAGTGGTGTTGCTGCGCAAGGGGATTTATGTAATGGCCGAATATATCGAGGATGGACTTGACTTCGAGGCGATGATGCTGTTTCTGCCGGTGAAGTTGCTGCGGACCCTTGAGGTAGCAGGTGCGAATGTTCCGGGTGGTCCGAAGAAGCCCAACGGGCCCTGCCTCGTATTTCCGGCGACGGCGTTGATCCGGGGGTTCAAGGATGGCTTCAGAAAATACTTTGAGCATCCGCCATCCAATTTTGAAGCGTTGTTGCCATTGAAACAACAGGAAATATTGCACCTTTTGATAGCGGGCAGTCAGGGGGAGGCCGTGAAAGGGTTTATTCGCTCGGCTGTGCGTGCCGAGCCTACTGATATTGACTTTGTCGTCAATAGTTATTTGTTGCAGGCGGTGTCAGTGGCTGAACTGGCCAACCTGTGCAACTGCAGCCTGGCTAAATTCAAACGGGATTTTCAACGGCTATACCATTCTTCGCCCAGAACATGGATCAACGGGAAGCGGCTGGAGCATGCACGGATGTTGCTGCAGAATACGGACACTCAAGTTGCAGACATTGCGCTGGACTGTGGATTCGAGAGCACTTCCTATTTTATCCGCCTTTTCAAAAAGGAATATCAATGTACGCCGACAGCGCTAAGAGCCAAAATTGCTATTTTATGAGCCATCCGTGCTAACAGGCAGAGGGGCATCGTCGCGATCTTTGCCAAAAATAGAATCATGAAGATCTTATTGGTCGGTGGTCATGGCACCATCGGAAAGAAAGTAGCTGCAGCATTGAAAGGGCGGCACGAACTGATCATTGCCGGAAGGAATAGCGGAGATGTACGGGTGGATATTGGGTCAGAAGCGTCGATTGCCGAGATGTTGAGGCAGGTCGGGAAGATAGATGCTTGTATCTGTACAGCGGGGACGGGTTTTTACGGGCCATTCGCCACCATGACGGGAGAAGATATGAGGCCAGGGCTGGAGGGTAAGTTGATGGGGCAGATCAACCTGGTGCTGAGGGGAAAAGAGTACCTGAATGAGGGTGGTTCTTTTACCCTGACGTCGGGGATCGCATCGGAGATGCCCGCGCGCAATGGTAGTTGTGTGGCTATGATCAACGGCGCTATCAATAGTTGGGTCCTGGGCGCTGCGCAGGAGTTGAAACGGGATAAACGGATCAATGCCGTCAGTCCGGGGTTAGTGGAGGACAGCTATGAACGATATGGAGCTTTTTTCCCGGGATATGACCTTGTGCCGATGGGAAAGGTGGTCAATGCCTATATACTAAGTGTAGAAGGGGCTATTACAGGGAAGATATTGAAGGTGTGGAATTGAAAATACCCTATATTTCATTTTCAAATGACTCTTTTATGAAGCACCTTATTTACCTTTCTATTATTGCGCTAATTTGTTCAAGCAATCCTTCATTTAGCCAAAATATTAATATTCCGGCAGACAGCGTTACCAATCTTCTTTGTAAGAAATGGGAAATGGATTATGTCATTGCGAATGGAATGAAAATCGACAGGATGCCCGGAGCCGCTGAAATGAATTACGAATTTAACAAAGACAAAACTTTTGTACTTACAGGTAATGGTTCAATGAAGGCAAAAGGCACCTGGAGTTATGACCAAAACAAAAAACTTATCAAGCTGACCCTGAATGGCAGAAGTAACATAAGTATCATTTCTTTGACAGACGGTCAACTTGAAATCCTTGCTGACACTAAAGCGGCGACGCCAGACGACCCGACGCCTATACAAATGTTTTACAAGATAAGTACAAAATAACTGAGAGGCTCTATTCCGCCCTCAGGCTTTTTGCGGGGTTTGCTATTGCCGCCTTTATAGATTGGTAACTTACCGTCAGCAATGCGATCAGCACGGATAAAAAGCCTGCTAATGCAAATACCCACCATTGAATCTCAATCCTATAGGTGTAATTTTGCAACCATTTATACATGCCGAACCATGCCAGGGGGGCTGCTATGGAAAATGAGATGATCACCAGTTTTACAAAATCTTTCGACAATAAGGTGGTAATGCCGGCTACAGATGCGCCCAATATTTTTCGTACCCCGATTTCCTTAATCCTGTTTTCCGCCATATAGGTGGCCAGGCCAAATAAACCAAGGCATGAAATAAATATGGTGAGGCAGGCAAACAAACCGGCGAGTGTACCCTGCAGTTTTTCGCCTTCAAACTTCCTGGCATATTCTTCATCCACAAATTTTGCGTCAAAAGGGTATTCAGGGTTATATTTTTTGAAAATCGCCTCGGTATTTGCCAGGTTTTTTGCAGTAGAATTATTTCCATTCAGCTTTATCTCCACCACATTGAAAGTCATGAAGCGACTCTTCGCGCCGCATATCAATATCGGTCTTGTCGGTTCGTAAGGACTGGTCAAAATGAAATCTTTGATGACCCCCACAATATGCCAGTCAATACCAAGATCCCCTACTCTTTTGCCGATCGGGTCTTTGAACTTCATTACTTTCAACGCGGATTCATTGATGATCAGCCCTGTTGAATCCGTAGGGAATTTTTTCAGATCGAAATCGCGGCCTTCCACAAATTGAAGGCCTGCCGTGGCGCCCAGCCCTTCGTCGGCCAAATAACGATCGAAAGATCTTCTGTCATTCGGATCCTTTCCTTCCCAATCCTGTCCCCAGCCATCGCTCCATCTCTCGGTCAGGGGAGAGTTTGTTCGAGTTACTGATTTCGCGATACCTGATGTAAGTAATTCTTCCTTTATCAGTGCGTAGTTCTTAGGTATATCACCCGTCATGAAGTGATAGATAAGATCGTCCTTGTTGTACCCTGTCGCCCGGTCACGGGCATAATCTATTTGTTGTTTGACGATGACGGTGCAGATGATAAGGATGATCGCAAAGGTGAACTGCACTACAACCAGGATCTTCCTCGGCGTTATGAGTGCATTTGCTTTTTTGAAAGAACCTTTTAGTACTTTAACGGGCCGGAAAGAAGACAAAAAGAAGGCAGGATAGCTGCCGGCTAATAAGCCGGTGAAGAGGATGGACCCGATAAATTCGGTCCAGGTGTAGATGCTGCCAAAGTCGATGAACAGGGTTTTTTTAGTAAGCTGGTTGTAGGCAGGCAGGGATGTCTGAACGATAATGATGGCTACAAAACCCGCCAGAGAGGCGATAAATACAGATTCGCCGATAAACTGGCCAATCAGCGAACTTTTCTGAGCGCCCACCACTTTTCGTATCCCTACCTCTTTTGCCCTTTTTTCGCTTCTTGCGGTGCTGAGGTTCATAAAATTGATACAGGCGATCAACAATATAAATCCCGCGATGACGCCAAACAGGTTGACGAATGTACTGCGCCCACTACTGTCCTCCACGCCGTCGGTGAAGCTGGAATACAACCGCCAGCGGCTGAGCGGATAAAGAAAATACTGCCATTTCATCTGTTTTGCTTCATCCGGATCATACTTCTGCTTTAACGTTTTTATTTTAAGCGTTGCGGAAGCATAACTGGCATCGGGTTTCAACAGCACATAAGTAGGGATACTGTTATCGCCCCAGCCCAAATCCTGCCCTGGCCCATATTTTATGTACGACCAGGGCAATAAGTAGTCAAAGACGAACCGTGAATTGTTAGGCAGATCTTTTAAAATACCGGTCACAGTGAAATTATCTTTATTTTCGATTTTTATAATTTTCCCCATCGGATCTTCATTACCGAACAAGCTTTTAGCCGTCTTTTCGGTAAGCACCACCGAATGCATATCATTGAGGGCCGTGGAAGGATTGCCTTTCAGCATGGGGAAGCTGAACATTTGAAGGAAACCGGTATCGACAATAGTTCCCGATTGGATTATTTTTTTGTCACCCACCGAAAGAAGAAGAGGATCGTCTGAAGCTACTCTTACCGCACGTTCTACCTCGGGCAAATCTTTTTCCAGTATACGGGCCAGTGGTGCGGATACGCTATTCCAGCACGAGATTTTGCCATCAACGGTTATGTGATTCCATACTTCGTATACCCGGTCTTTGTTTTTGTGAAATTCGTCGTAGCTGAGTTCGTTTTGGATCCATAGCAGAATAAGTATCGCGGCAGCCATGCCAATGGCCAATCCTGTAATGTTGATAGCGGAAAATCCCTTATTGCGCATAAGGTTCCGGTAGGCGATTTTGAGGAAGTTTTTGAGCATGGTATGTCAATTATTCTTATTCTAAGTCAATCAGCCGGGCCGCGGGATCTTAGCGGGCCTGCGGTAGCTGGTCAGGGGCACAAAATACGTGCCGTTCGGCCGATGGGCTCATGGAGGGAAAGCAGCGGCTGATCACCTGTTCAAAACCGGACATGAGGTGTACGGATATGATACAATGTGCCGTTTGGGGAGTATTTTTTAATTTGACGTTTTCATATCTTTAGGTATGGTTCCGAAATCTCCATCCCTGCTGCTGCATATCCGTGACTGGATCGCATTGCCTTTTGTTGTAACAGTTATTATCCCTTTTCTGCTCTACAGGACAGGGGCGCAATTGATGCGGACGCCCCCGGGCACCTTACAAATCGTCGGAGGCATAGTGTATATGTTGGGGTTAAGCATGCAGCTGTATACGACCAGCCTGTTCTTTCGATTTGCGCAGGGTACCCTGGCGCCCTGGCAGCCTACTCAAAAATTGGTCATCCGCGGGCCTTACCGTTATTGCCGCAACCCCATGATCACAGGGGTTGTGATGATGCTGCTGGGTGAGGGGTTGTTTTTCAATGCGCTGGCTATTCTGATATGGGGCTGCCTATTTTTTGTGATGAATACGATGTATTTCATTTTCAAGGAAGAGCCGGCCATGCTGGCGAGATTCGGCGATTCCTATGCTGAATATAAGAGGCAGGTGCCGCGGTGGATACCGCGGCTCAGGCCATTCAAATCAAGTGATTACTCACTGCGATCTTAATCAGCGGGCGCTTTTCTCCTTGTTCTTAGTAACGATCATTCTTACGATCTTGTCGCCTTTGACAGTGAAGAAATAGTCCAGGTAGGTGGGGTCCGGTGATTTGGATTTGTCGTAGTCGCCGTCGGTGAGGGCGGTGATGATAAAGTCGCCGTAGTGTTCGACTACTTCATCGATTTCAAAGGTGACGCGGTCGCCGATCATTTCTTTGTCGCTCCATTTTTTAATGGCATCCGTACCCCAGAAATTCCGGGCAAAGTCATTGACCATGGCGTCTTTCGCGAAGGCGTCGATAAAGGCGTGGGCGTCATGCTCGTTACAGGCCCGGATGAAATTATCAATCACCTGGGGAAGGGCCTTTGCCTGGGTCTTTGCAGGCGTTGTCGTTGCTTGTGTCATGATTTTTGTTTTTTTAGTCTGATTAGACAAAGATCGACTGGGCCAGTGACAACCTTATGTCAGGAGGGGGGCGATAAAAGTTAAAAAAGGGAGCTGTAGACACAGCTCCCCTGTACCTGTCACAAGGCACATGAGAAATTACTACTTATTCAAAAGAATGCCGAACCTTTGCGACCCCAAAATCTATTCAACCTAATGGTCGAAAGGCTAAACAATTGGCCTCAAATGGTCTTTATTGAGTAGAAGGGGAGGTTTGTTGAATGTGTTTGTATTCAGATTGTTATAAATTGGTAAAAGTAGATTTATGAAGTCTTCAGAATTTAGATAAATTTGTAAGAATCGAAAATGAGTGTTTTATGGCTGAAATAAAAACCAAGCAAGAGACTATTGATGAGATAGTCAGGGAGGCAAAGAAGCTAGATAAGCTCGAGCTTCAAATACTGCTTGCAAAGCTTAGGGTAAGAAAAATGCGAAAGGATGGCGTACGCCCTGCTGCTCGTCCCCGTCGAGGTGTAAAGCCCCCTACCATGGAAGAAATCGATTTATGGAAGCACGAATCCCGGAAAGTCCATGCGGGTAAATAGATTCGCAAAATTAATCGATATTATTGTTGACAATGATTTGATCGTCTTTCGATGTGATGAATTGCTTGTTGAAATTGCTCGCGTCTTAAACTATCCCCGATTAAAGAAATACAATGTTGATATTCCTTACGCAATAAAGCTAGTAAGAAAGGCCACTGCACCTTACGAACTTACTTATCCGATAAAGCGATATATCCCAACCGATAAAGATGATGACTATTTGATCGCACTTGCCCTTCAAACCTCATCTGGTTTCATTACCTCCGGCGATAGAAATATTCTTGGGGAAAAAGCAACGCTGGAGAAGAAATTTAAGAAGTTGAAAATTCTTACGAAGGCGGAATTTCAGGGGATGTTTGTGAAGTATTACTAACCAATAAAACTGTTTTTATGGGAAAGCTATCTTACACAGCCCGCATTTTCTATGGCATAGCTATAGCCGTGCTGGGGTTTCTGACCCTCTATTATCATGATTTTCCATACATACTGATACCGCCTCATGATTCCTGGGTAAAGGGACTTACCCCAGTCACCTATATTTCCGGAATTTTCCTTGTCCTGGCCGGCGGATGTATTGTTTTTGGGAAGAAAATCATGCCGGTTTCGATCCTGTTGGGGGGAATGCTGCTGGCTGTATTTTGCTGTTACTTTATCCCATATCAATTGATGGCTTCCTCCCGGTATATGCATTTTGGGGAATGGGAGAATGCGGCTAAAGAACTGGCATTGGCCAGCGGGGCATTGGTCCTTGCGGGTCTGTTTTTGCAAAAGCTGATGCCATTGGGAGTGGTGCTTTTTTCCCTGACGATCATCAGTTTTGGAATAGATCATTTTCTCTTTGCCCATGAGGCGTCGGACTATATTCCCTCGTGGGTACCCAACCATTTGTTCTGGATGTATTTTACGGGCTCGGCGTTACTGGGGTCCGGGATTGCGATCATGTTGAACATCCGGCGGGCGTTGGCGGCTATTCTTTTGGGATCAATGATCTTTATCTGGTTTATTATTCTTCATATCCCCAGGGTGATCGCTGATCCTTCCGGGGGCGAAGTGGCCAGTGCAATGTTAGCGCTGGCCTATTGCGGGATTGCTTTTGTCATTGCCGGAGCCGGGGCAGCTAAAAAGAGAGCATAAAAACGACATCAATTGACAAAGATCTCGTCGAGGAATATCCATCCTTTCTGCTCCTTCGGGCTTTTCTTCCCTTTCGGGCCTTTCTCCTCTTTCAAGTCTTTTTCCTCCTTCGGAGCGGTCCAGTCGGGCAGTTTGGCTACGGGTGTCACCACTATTTTCAGGCAGCTGAGTGTAACGGGCGGGAAGTGGATATCGTAGCCCGTGAGGTAATCGGGGCCCGGCCCCGACGGCTGGTTGGGCGCGAAGTGGCTGAGTAGCTGCAGGTTTTGCGGGTTCGGGCCACCCCAGATGGTTATGTTGACCGGCGGAAAGATGGAGGCACCGGTATTAACCAGGGCGGAGAGGGTGACGCTGGTGGCTGTGACCCGTTTTTTATACAGCAGGAGGCATTCCATATCGTTCTTGCGAAAGCCCAGCCATTTTCCGCTGCCAAAGCCGAGATCGCCTTTTACCGCATCGATAAGGGTCTTTGCGCCATACTTCATATAATTGGAATCGATAGGCTGGAGCAGGCGAATGGAGTCGGGGCGATATTTCTCGCTGTAGAAATCGTAACGGATCTCGTCACTGGAGAGCCATCCTTTCTTATATGCTTTAGACCGGAGTGTAGCCCTGGACGTGAGGAGGGCGAGATTGTTGTAGAGCGGAGCGTTGAGGCTGTCCGGTTCGCTGCCATCGAGGGTATAGCGGATGGTCACGCCCGGGACATAGTGTTTCAATCTCAGTGTTTCGGGTGACAGCAGGATACGGTCTTCGTTTTGAAGGATCGGCGGGTTGAGTTTGACCAGTGTCGTATCCATCCTGGAGCCGCCGTCGACGATGAGGCCGGTGTTCCTTGCGGCGGGGATGCTGCCGGGCGGGATAGCGGTATTCCAGACGTAGAGATGCCGCAGGGATTTTTGTGACAGCAGGCAGGCGATATCATCGGCTTTGATGGCCGTGCCGGAAAGGCTCAGGCTTGTTAGCTTTTCGAGTTTACAGAGCTGTGTGACACCCGCGCCTGTCACGCCGGTGAAGGAGAGGTTGAGCGTCCGAAGATTGGACAGGCTGATGATGGCGGGGATATCGCCATCGGTGACGGGCATTTTGTCGAGGTTGAGGGAGACGATCTGGCGGCTGAGGGGCGCAAGTTCTTTGAGTTGTTCCGAGCGGAAGAATCGCGGACTGTAGAAGTCGACGTTGAGGGCGGGGGAGCCCAGGGCAACAGGATAGATGATGCGGTAGCTGGTGTTGAGTTTTTTCACTGTTGCCTCATCTGCCGCGCTGAAGTCGTACTGGTCTTCCTCCCGGGTGTTTTTAAACAGCATCGTTCCTATGATCCTCAGGGTATCTGTCACCGGGAGGTCTGCTACGCGGATGTTCCGGGCGGGATCATGTCGCAGCCATTGGTAGAGGATGGTGATCTCGTCATCGGTGAGCTGGGGTTTGCCTCTGGGCGGCATATGTTTTTCTGCGTCCGGGGGCAGGTGAATACGTTGCATGAGCAACCCGAGGTCTGCGCGAGTGCTGTCCCATGGCGGACCGCTTTTGCCGCCTTTCAGGAGCATGTTGGTGGTTTCCATGATCAGCTCGCCTTTGGCCTTGCTGCTGTTGTGGCAGCCCATGCATTTGTGTTTGAGGATAGGCTGCACCATATCTGTAAAGACGATGGCGTCATTCAGTGCGACCGTCCGCTGTGGGGTGGCTGTGGTGACCGGCGCCAGCAGGAAGTTCTGGCCGTGAGTAATGGAGGCTCCCTGGTGGCCGGCGAAGGTGACCAATCCCAGGCAGAGGGCCGCGGCGGAGACGGGCGCCCATTTTATGCGTTGCAGCCGATCATACCAGGCATACCAGGCCAGGGTAAGAAAGGAAAGCAGGATGCCGCTGTACTTGTGTAACTGCAGCGCGTCCTGGTCATAGCCAGGCTCCCTGGAAAGGAGGAGGCCCATAGCGGCGGTGACAGCCGCGGCGAAGGCAGCCAGCAGCAACAGTGTATTATCGGCCTGCCGGAGGATATATTTCTGACCGATGAACAGGATCAGCAGGACGATGGGGAAATGGAGGATCAGCGGATGCATGCGCCCGGCCACCTGTAACCAGGGCGGGATGACCAGGCGGTCCTCGAAGAGCCACAAGAAGCAAAGCAGGCAGTTAAGGGCTAGGGTGCAATTAAATAATACATTCTTCCAACGGGTCATACGATGGGTTCCAGTTTATAGGGGTATACATGCCCTGAGTTCCATTGAGCGATGTATAAGTTTTGTTCATCGTCTATACATACATCGTGCGGGTATTGAAAGGCTTTGACGGTCTGCTGCATTTCCTGGAGCTTTCCATCGGTGTAGACAGGCTCCGTACCGCCCAGGTTGGAGACCACCTTGAAGTCTTTGTCCAGGATGGTGACGAAACCCGACTGTTTTCCGACGGCGTTGCTGCTTTGGAGGACGGCGGCATAGAGATAGTCACCATTGATCACGGGGCGGCAGACCCAGGCGCCGGGGAGGGGGATGGTACTCAGGTATTTTCCTTCCATAGTATATCGCTTGAAGGCATTTTGCTGGCGGCTGGTCACGATGAGGAAGGGCCCTCCGGGATGACGGCTGTCGATGGTGATGCCATGGGCATTGAGTAGGTTTTCTTCTTTATCGCCGCGGCCGCCGAAGTGACGGATGTAATTACCCTTGTAATCGTATTGAATAACGAAATCCTTGCCATAGCCGTCTGCTACGTAGATGTCGCCGTTGGCGGCGATGGCCGTCTCGGTAGGGATATACTCCTCGGGTTTGGTGTATTCGCCCGTCTCCTTCGGATAGTCCAGCGTCATCAGTACCCGGCCGTCGATGGTGGTCTTGATCATCTGGTGGCGATTGTTGTCGCAAATGAACAGCACTTCCTGGCCGTTCTCATTAAAGAGGGTCAGGCCGTGTGCGCCGGGATATTCGTTGCCCCAGGTCGTGATGAGGCGCCCTTTTTTGTCGTAGATGATGACGTTGTTCCTGGTTTCGTTGGTGAGCAGGAGGATGCGGCCCTGGCGGTCCTGCACCATTTCGTGGCAGTCTTTTACCGGGTAGCGGGCGAAATCCAGCTGGCTCCACTGATTGTTCAGCCGGTAGCGTTTGTTGTTCTGGCCGAGGATGACGTCGTCATTTAGAATGGTTGGCATAAGCAAGAGGCCTGCGGCTGAGGCGGTGGATTGTTGGATGAATTGGCGGCGGTGCATGATCGTTGGTTTTATAACTTGTGCGATTTTTTGTCTTATGCGATGAGTCCGTTGACGACCTTGCCGGCGACATCGGTGAGCCGGTAGCGTCTTCCCTGGAACTTGAAGGTCAATTTTTCGTGGTCAAGCCCCATCAGGTGGAGGACGGTAGCATGAAAATCGTGTACGTGGACGGGATCCCTGACGATATTATAGCCGAAGTCGTCGGTCTCGCCATATACGCCTGGTTTTACTCCGCCCCCGGCCATCCAGATGGTAAAGCAGCGGGGGTGGTGATCGCGGCCGTAGTTCTCTTTGGTGAGCTTTCCCTGGCAGTAGTTCGTTCTGCCGAATTCTCCGCCCCAGATGACGAGTGTCTCGTCCAGCAGGCCGCGTTGTTTGAGGTCGGTGACGAGGGCGGCGGAAGCCTGGTCGGCATCCTTGCATTGTCCTTTGATCTCCGTCGGGAGGTTGCTATGGCCGTCCCAGCCCTGGTGATAGAGCTGTACGAAGCGAACTCCGCTTTCCGAGAGTTTTCTTGCCAGGAGGCAATTGGCGGCGAAGGTGCCGGGAACCAGGCAATCGGGGCCGTATAATTTGAGGGTATCTTCCGGTTCTTTGGAGGTGTCGGTGATCTCCGGGACGGCGGTCTGCATGCGGTAGGCCATCTCGTATTGCTGAATCTTGGTGCTGATCTCCGGGTCGCCGAATTCCTTGTAAGAGTCTTCGTTCAGTTCGGCCAGCTTATCGAGCATTTTGCGGCGTTCTGGTTTTGTCATGCCATCGGGGTCGTTAAGGTAGAGTACGGGGTTTTCGCCGCTGCTGAACTGGACGCCCTGGTGGATGGAATCAAGGAACCCGTTAGACCAAAGCTTCGAGTAAACGCCCTGGCCGTTGCCTTTGCCCTTGGACAGCAGGACGCAGAAGGCGGGGAGGTTCTTGTTCTCGCTACCCAGGCCGTAGCTTAGCCATGAGCCCATGCTGGGGCGGTTGCCGACCTGGGCGCCGGTCTGGAAGAAGGTGAGGGCGGGGTCGTGGTTGATGGCCTCGGTGAACATACTTTTGACAAAACAGAGATCATCTACCACTTTGGCGGTATGAGGGAGGAGTTCGCTGAGCCATGCGCGGGCCTCACCGTATTGGCCGAACTGGAAGTAGGTTCCGGCGAGGGGGAATTTTTTTTGATCGGCTGTCATGCCGGTCAGGCGCTGACCCAGGCGGACGGACTCGGGGAGGTCTTGTCCCTGCATTTGTTGCAGGAGCGGCTTATAGTCGAAGAGATCGAGTTGCGAAGGTGCGCCGTTCTGGAACAGGTAGATGATACGTTTGGCGCGGGGGGCAAAATGCGGGAGGCCCAGTTGGGGCATGTCATCTTCGCTGCCGCCAAAGAGGTTGGGGATGAGCAGGGAGCCGAGTGCGATGCTGCCGATGCCAAGGCCGGCGCGCTGGAGGAAGCGTCGCCGGTTCAGGGTAAGTCCATGTTCAAGGATCTCTTTTTGCATATTATACTGTTATGACCTTGTGATTGTCTCTTCCAGGTTATAGATCAATTCAATGACTTTCATCAGGGCCGCTGTCGCGTCCGGTTCTTCCGTAGAAGCCTGCGGGTATTCGCCTACGTCGAGGGTTTGACGGGCGTTAAGCTGCCTGCTATGGAAGAGCTGGATCTGGTCATTATAATAGTCCGTCAGGACCGTCGATTCTTTTTTTGTCGGGTGACGGCAGACGATGAGGCGGAAGGCCGTGGTGAGGCGTGCCTCGTCGGTGGCTGTTGTCTTTGACGCCAGAAGGTGTTGGGCGAGTACGCGGGAAGCCTCCAGCACGGTGGGATCATTCATCATCACCAGCGCCTGGAGGGGGGTGTTGGTTTTTCCGCGGCGGACTTCGCACTGATCACGGTTACTGGCATCGAAGATGCCCATAGACGGCGGGGGAACGGTAAGCTTGATAAAGGTGTACATCCCCCTGCGATAGAGGGAGTCGCGATGGTCCTGGCGGTAAGTGGCGAGGACGCCGCGACCGGAAGTGGCGGACTCCCATAGACCCTGGGGCTGGTAAGGCTTGACGCTGGGGCCGCCGATGGTTGGCGCCAGGAGACCACTGCTGGAGAGCACGAGGTCGCGGACGAATTCCGCGGGAAGACGATTGCGGGGACCGCGTGACAGGTACATGTTGTCGGGATCTTTTTCCAGCTTTTCCGGGGTGGTCCGGGCGGATTGCCGGTAGGCGGCGGAAAGGACCATGAACTTCACGAGTCGTTTGATGTCCCAATGGTTGTCCATGAAATCGGCCGCCAGCCAATCGAGCAAGGCGGCATCAGAGGGGAGATCGCCCTGCATGCCGAAATCGTTGGATGATTTGACAATGCCCCTTCCGAAGAACTCCTGCCACAGCTGGTTGACGAAGACCCTTGCGGTGAGCGGGTTCTGACGGCTGACCGTCCATTCGGCCAGGCCGAGGCGGTTGCGGGGAAAGCGGGTGGTGTCGAAGGGCATGACTGCGGGCAGGGCGTTGGGCACTACCTCGGCGGCGGGAGCATCGTATCTTCCGCGGCTGAGGATATAGGTTTTGCGGAGCGTATCTCTTTCACCCATTACTGACACCAAAAGGTTGCCGGTATCGGTCTTGCGGA
>PMUF01000415.1 GCA_003167015.1 Chitinophagaceae bacterium
GTCGCCTGGATCATCGGCTGGGCCCTCATCCTGGAATATGCGCTGGGCGCCGCTACTGTCTCCATTGCCTGGAGCGAATTTCTAAACAAGCTAGTAGGAGGCGGCATTCCCTTCGAATGGTGCCATTCGCCTTTCGAAAAGGTCCTGGATGCCAATAATGTCATGCATCACGGCATCATCAACGCCCCCGCCCTACTCATCCTCCTATTATTATCCCTCCTGCTGATAAAGGGTACTCAGGAATCCGCCACCGTCAACGCCGTCATCGTCTTTATAAAAGTGGCTATTGTCCTGGTATTTATTGCCGTAGGCTGGCAGTTCATTAACCCTGCCAATCATCACCCCTATCTGATCCCCGCTAACGCACCCCCGGCCCAGCTGCGGGACGGCACTTTCTATAGCTATACCGGGTTCTTCAAACATGGTTGGGGCGGGGTACTCACCGGTGCGGCCATCGTATTTTTTGCCTTTATCGGCTTCGACGCCGTCTCTACCGCTGCCCAGGAAGCCAAAAACCCCAGCCGGGACATGCCCATTGGCATTCTCGGGTCCCTGGTCATTTGCACCATATTATATATCCTGTTCTCCTTTGTATTGACCGGCGTAGCCCCTTATACCGACTTCGTCAAGGCCGGGAAGGAAGCCTCCGTCGCCTATGCCATTGAGACCTATATGCACGGCTACATGTGGCTGTCCAAGCTTGTCACCATCGCCATCCTGGCGGGTTTCTCTTCCGTGATCCTGGTGATGCTCCTGGGACAGAGCCGCGTATTCTATACCATGGCCACCGATGGCCTCCTGCCTAAAGTCTTTTGCGCCCTCCACCCGAAGTTCCGCACCCCCTATAAGTCCAATATGATCCTGTTCATCTTCGTTGGACTGTTTGCAGCCTTCGTTCCCGGCAGCGTGACAGGCGATCTGACCAGCATCGGGACACTCTTCGCCTTCGTGCTCGTAAGTGCCGGCGTTTGGATCATGCGTGTCAATGACCCCGGACGCACCCGCCCCTTCAAGACCCCCCTGGTCCCGCTGGTGCCCATTTTAGGGATACTGGTCTGCACGGCCATGATCGTTTCGCTGGATGCCTTCACCTTGGAGATGGCGCTGGGATGGATGATCGTCGGACTGGCCATCTATTTCACCTATAGCAAGAACAACAGCAAGCTCAGGGCTTTATAGAATTATTCCATTATATACCCGTCTGCCGTAAGGCGGACGGGTTTTTTATTTAAATTTGCCCCCCAATAACAAAAGAATACTATGGGTCGCATATTTGAAGTACGCAAGCATACCATGTTCGCCCGTTGGGACCGGATGGCCAAGCAGTTCACGCGTATCGGTAAGGAAATCGCCATCGCCGTCAAGCTGGGAGGCCCCGATCCTGCCACCAACCCCGCCCTGCGCCGCTGCTTCCAGAACGCCAAGAGCGTCAACATGCCCAAAGACCGCGTCGAAGCCGCTATCCGGCGGGCTACTGGCAAGGACACAACGAACTACGAAGAGATCCTCTACGAAGGGTATGCCCCCCATGGCGTAGCCCTGCTGGTCGAAACAGCGACAGACAACCACGTCCGCACTGTCGCGAACGTCAAATCGCACTTCAATAAAGGCGGTGGAACCCTGGGCAATAGCGGCAGCGTCAGCTTCCAGTTCAAAAAGATGGGCGTTTTCAAGCTGAAACCCGAAGGGATTGATATGGACGATCTGGAGTTAGAACTGATTGATCACGGCCTGGAAGAATTGGGCGAAGGAACCGGTGAACATGACGAACCGGTGTTGGTACTGCGCGCATCCTTTGGCGACTACGGTCATTTGCAGAAGGCCCTGGAAGAAAAAGGCATCACCCCGATCAGCTCTGAGACGGAATGGATCCCGACCACCACGGTCGAGCTCTCCGAAGACCAGGCCCAGGACGTGCTCAAACTGATCGACCGGCTGGAACAGGACGAAGACGTTCAAAAAGTCTTTCATAACCTGAAATAGCCCGCACTCACCTCGCGCCCGCCGCCGGCATCCACAAGGCCCCGCCAGCCCCATCCCTGTCCTGCCCGACCACGCGCGCGGCCTCGTTCGCCCGCCCTACTCCGCCACCATCTCCCGGATCGCGTCCACGATCTGCTCGGCATTCGGCTTGCTGAAATAATCGCCGTCACTGGAATAAGCCGGCCGATGCGCCTGCCCGGTAATCGTCCGTGGAGCCGTATCCAGCCATTTATATCCCCCCTGCTCCTCCATGACCTTATTGAAGATAAAGCCTGCTGCTCCGCCGGGGACGTCTTCATCGGCGATCAGGATCCGGCTGGTCTTCTTCATTGAGTCGAGTATGAGATGGTGGATATCGAAAGGCAGCAGCGTCTGCACGTCAATAACCTCACAACTGATCCCCGAGGCTTCCACCGCCTGTGCCGCTTCCTGTACGATCCGCAAAGTGGCCCCGTAAGAAACCAGTGTAATGTCTTCCCCTTCCCTGATGACCTCAGGCACACCGAGCGGGACCGTAAATTCCGCCAGGTTCGCCGGCAACTTTTCTTTCAGGCGATACCCGTTCAGACATTCGATCATGATCGCCGGGTCTGCCCCTTGTAACAGGGTATTGTACATGCCCGCGGCCTGCACCATGTTGCGGGGCACACAGACATGCAGCCCGCGCAGCGAATGCAGGATCAGCCCCATGGGCGAACCGCTGTGCCAGATCCCTTCCAGCCGGTGCCCACGCGTCCTGACGATCAGCGGTGCCGTCTGCCGGCCTGCCGTCCGGTATTGGAGAGTCGCCAGGTCATCGCTCAGCGGTTGCAGGCCATATAATAAGTAGTCGATATACTGAATTTCCGCGATCGGCCTCAGCCCCCGAAAAGCCATCCCGATGCCCTGTCCCATGATCGTCAGTTCCCGGATGCCCGTATCGAAGATCCTTTCAGCGCCGTGTTTGGCCTGCAGACCGGCAAATCCCTGGTTGACGTCGCCTATCTTACCCAGGTCCTCTCCAAAGGCCAGCACCAGCGGGTTGTGAGTGAAAAGCTGGTCAAAATACCGGTTCAGCACTTCATAACCGTTAAGAGTAGGCGCATCTTCTGCATAGACCGCCTTTACCTCCGGCACCTGCAGAATATTGCGGGCGCCCTCATGATACAGGTGCGTATTGTAGATGGCGGCATTCTCCTTCTTCAATTCCTGGTAATAGGCAGCGACATTAGCAGCAGCCGATCCACCCGCAGCGGCATTCATCCCCCCCCCAACGCCCGTCGCCCCACCCGCATTCGCCATCC
>PMUF01000452.1 GCA_003167015.1 Chitinophagaceae bacterium
CCTGACGGTCAATGTTTTTGAGGCAGGATCGATGGTGATGAGCTGGAAGGAAAGCCGGGTCTCATCCTTTGAAGAATATTTTCCTTTCATGGGAGAGTCCACACGGAAAGTGGGCAGGGAGACGTCTCCATTGGGGCCGGTATAGGTGTAGAACTGATTCCAATTATTATGACCATGGAAGTAGGCCTTGATATTGGGATGTGCCTTCAGGAAGGCCACGAAGGCCAACTGTTCGATGGAATCGTTTTGCGGCTTGCCGCTGTCTGTGGCAGCCGTTGTATCCTGGATATCCTTTGACCGTTCCTCGAGCAGGTTTTCAAAGCGGTCTTTACCATTAATATCATGGTTGCCGTGGGGGTTGGTGAAATGTGCAGCATCTGCGTCGGGCGGATCGTGGCAAACGATGACGACGGGGGTGCGGGGGTCTATGCGGGCCAATTCTTTGCTCATCCAGACACGGTTGGCCGAATCGGGCCAGATATTGACGAACAGGAAGGCGATGCCGCCGATGATCCTGGAATAATTGATCTTATCGTCGGGATAACGGAAGCTGGCGGCGGTAAGCGGCGTGGCGGGCTGCAGCATAAGATTATAGATACCTGTCATACTGGTGGCATCGGTGGCGGGCTGCATGTTCCGATAGAAGCCGATGGCGTCGGAGACGTCGTGGTTACCGGCTACGAGGAGGAAGCCGGTAGGATGGCCGAGGCGGTCATGGAGGGTGATGCCCTGGAGGTAGTCCTGGCGGAATTGACACCACGACATAGCAGCGCTTTGGATCGGGACTTCCTGCCGGTTGGCGATATCTCCCGAAATCATAATATAATCGACAGGGCCGACCTTCTGCCCGGCATTCACGCCTTTGTCGGGAGGTAACGGCAGGGAAGGCAAGGCGTTCATGGTCGACACCAGGCGGGCGTTGACAACTGCGGAGCGCACATTGCTGTCGCCGTCGAAGGCGGTGCGGGTGATGCCGAAATGGACGTCGGAGGTGTAAATGATCTGGATAACGGTGTCGGGACTGGCGGGGATCGGCGGGGTGGCCGCAGCGCGGCAGCAGGCCGACAGGAGTATGAGGCCGGCAAAAAGGATCTTACATCTCATCCGGTAAAAATACGGCCGCCGGCATTTGCCTGTGGTTATGTCAGCGTTAATTCATTCTGAAGAATCTGAAGTTGTGGGAATCAATGCTTTAGGACTGGGGCAGGCGTTGGTGGGCAGTCGGCTTAAAAAATAGACGTAGCCCCAGTAAACTCTAAACCGGATTCTGTCGTATCGTATAAGGAGAAGCAAGAAGAAGGGGGGTAGAAAGGCCCGAAATTAGCTTAATTTTACATCGTGAAAGGCCGGTCTCTTCTAATAATTTAACCTGATGAAGCATTTTTTCCCTGTTGTATGGCTGCTTGTCGCTCAGAGTGCTTTTTCGCAGTCACAGGTGTGCCCGTTAAACAGCAACTGGTCATTAGGCAGTCTTACTCATTGGGAGGCCTATACGGGTAATAATACCGGGGGAAATGGGATCATCACTACGAATCCGTCCAACAGGCAGTTTTATGATTCTTCCACCGCTGCCCCGGCGGGTACGATAGGGAATACCGGAATCTATGAATTCAACCTTCCCAGTGTTTTAGGTATCCAGGTCCTCAATAGTTCGACGATAGACGCATTCGGGGGATTTGCCACCATTCCGAAAATCAATGGTTATCAGTATACCAATTCCATCCTTTTAGGGTCTACTTCTATCACTCATGGAGCGGCAGGTGGCACCGATGGGGGGTATGTCCGGGGGGTGAGCTACCGGATCAATGTACCACCGGGGCCTACTACGGAGCCTTATACCATGACGTATGCCTATGCGATGGTGCTGGAGAACGGGACGCACAATTCGAATCAGCAACCGTTGTTCTCCGCAACCCTGGCGACCAACGACAGTGTGATCTCCTGCGCCTCTCCCAAATATTATTTGCCGACGTTGAACAATAGCACGGGTCAGGGTGTCGGCGCCACACTGGATACGGCTTTGGCTAAGAGTGAGGGATTTTATCTCAGCTATAAACTGTCGCCGAATCCCGACCCCGATGAAAACAACCCCAATTTGCATCTGCAGGATGTATGGTATAAAAGCTGGACGGAAGTGACCTTCGATCTTTCGCCTTATCGTGGCCAGCAGGTAGTTTTGACATTCGAGACGGACAACTGCGTTCCCGGCGGCCACTTCGCCTATTCCTACATTGCTTTGCGAAATACTTGCGGCGGTTTGCTGATCAGCGGGGATACGGTAGCCTGCCAAAGCAGTACACTGATTTATACGGTGCCTGGTCTGACGGGTGCTACTTATCAATGGACGGTGCCCGGAGACTGGTCGGTGGTATCCGGCTCAGACAGTAATATCCTGTCGGTCAAAATAGGTATCGATCCGGGCGCTATCACGGTCCGCGAGCAGAATGACTGTGCCAACCTGCAGGCAACCCTTCCTGTAACGACGGCCTTGCCGACCATCGCAGGTACGGCAGTCGGGGGATCGGAGGTCTGCACGGGAACGAATATCGTTTATCTGAACACCACCGGCAACCGTGGTCAGGTAGTGGGCTGGCTGGCTTCGACGGGAGGAGGTACCTATACGTTACTGAATGATACGACATCGGAATATGTAGCGCAGAACCTGACGACGACGACGAGTTACAGCGTCCTCGTGCAAAACGGGGAGTCCTGTGCCATAGATACTACTTCGGCGACGACGGTGCTGGTGGACCCGCTGAGCGTGGGTGGGACTTTGCAGCCCAACAGCATGCAGTTCTGCGAGGGCCAGGATAAGGATGCCCTGCTGGAACTGACCGGCCAGGTCGGAAATCCCGTCAACTGGCAATCTTCCCCGGACAATATCAACTGGACGGGCTTTGCTCCAACATACACGGATACTGTATATGAGATAAACGGGTTGATAGTGCCGACCGATTTCCGGGTGATTGTACAAAGCGGCGTTTGTCCGGCAGATACCAGCGCCATTTCGGCTATCAATTATGTCAACGTGCCTTTTCCGCAGGCTACGATCGATCCGGCGGATACTATTATCTGTTACGCTACTTCCGCTGTCCTGAATGCGGAGATCACCATCGGGACGAGCTATGCCTGGACCAATTATGGTACATTGACGAATGCGGGCAATGGGGTGATCAGCAGTCTTCCGTACACTATCACGCCGACAGCGAACCCGGTGGGTACGGTGGGGAACATTTATTATGTTTTGAGCATCGAGAATGCCGGTTGTCCCAATCTGCTGATAGATACTTTCCAGGTGCGGGTGCTGCCGCCCATTCTTGTAAATGCGGGTAACGATACTTCCGTTGTAGTGGGGGAGCCGTTGCAGTTGAAAGCTACATCCAATGATACGACGTCGCCTGCAGGGGACAGCTTTACGTGGACTCCGGTCATCGGGTTGAACAATCCCAACATATATAACCCGGTGGGCGTTTATACGGCGGAGACGGATGAAGTCCAGTATTATGTGACGGCTACCTCGATGTATGGCTGTACCGGTGTCGGCACTGTGCTGGTGAAGGTATTCAAGACGGGGCCGGATATCTTTGTTCCCAATGCCTTTACGCCGGGGGGCGCCACCAATAATCTCTTCCGGCCGATACCGGTGGGTATTTCGAGTCTCGCCTT
This sequence comes from Chitinophagaceae bacterium, assembly GCA_003167015.1. Lineage (GTDB taxonomy): Bacteria > Bacteroidota > Bacteroidia > Chitinophagales > Chitinophagaceae > Puia. The sequence continues at coordinate 3,667 of PMUF01000452.1, forward strand.
TTTCCGGGTGTACAACCGACAAGGTCAACTGGTATACGAGACGAAGAGGATCGGCGATGGGTGGGATGGATACATCAATGGTCACATGGAGGAAACCGGAACGTATGTCTGGATGGTGCAGGGGACGACGTATACGGGCAAGATCGTCTTTCGCAAAGGGACGATGATCCTGGTACGATAAGTTTTGGCGGAAAATGCCTATCTTAAGGGCTAACCAACTGCTGAAATGTGATACGCAATTTCTTCGCTGTTTTATTGATGGCTGTAGTGCCGATGCTGACGCGCGCGGGGATAGGGGCTGTGATCGGGTCGGGATCTGCGATAGGGCCAATCCGGGCGATCGATACGACGGGCATGCGACAGGAGATCCTGGCTGTCTATAGCCATGAACCGCAGGCCAATTATTCGGTAGCCTTCGAGGATCTTTCGACCGGGCAGCAATTTTTCCTCCATGAACATAATCGTTACCATGCAGCCAGCACCATGAAGACGCCGGTGCTGATCGAAGCGTTCAGGCAAGTGGCCGATCACCGGCGGGCCTTGACGGATAGCCTGCTGATCCATACGGATTTCGTCAGCATTGCGGACAGCAGCCGGTATGAACTTGATCCTACATCGGACAGTGAAACGGCGCTATACCGGTTGGCGGGGAAAAAGATGACGCTGCACGACCTGTTGTACCGGATGATNNAAAGGGGATGAACAATACGACGACGGCGTATGACCTTATGCTGATCTTCGACCGGATAGCCAGGGGCAAGGTCGTCGATTCTGCCTCCTGTGCCGCAATGGTCGATATTCTCAAGGCGCAGCATTTCAAAGAAATTATTGCCGGTAAGTTACCTGACAAGGTGCAGGTGGCCAGCAAGAGCGGTTGGATCACGGGGGCTCGCCATGATTCGGGCATCGTTTACCTGCCCGACGGCCGGAAGTATGTGCTGGTGCTGCTATCCGACCATATTGCCGATGACGAGGCGGCCGTCGGGACGGAGGCGACGGTATCGAGGATCATCTATGATCATATGACAGGGACGCCGGTGGCGGATGATACGGTAGTGACAGGCGGCGCTGAAAGGCTGGCGATGGATCGGGCGATGGACGGGGTGCTGGCGGCAAATCGGGCTGACACGGCGAAGCTGAAAGCTGTCTATCCTGTTATCGACAGGCTGTTCAAAGCGTATGTGGAGAAGAATCATTGGCCCGGTATGGCGTACGGGATTGTGGCCGGTGGCCGGTTGGTCTTTACCGGCCACGCGGGTTATAGCGACCTGGACAAGAAGATCCCTGCGGGACCAGCGACCGATTTTCGCATCGCTTCGATGACCAAGAGCTTTGTATCGGTGGCGATCCTGCAATTACGGGATGCGGGCAAACTGCGGCTGGATGACCCGGCTTATTTGTATATCCCCGAACTGAAGGATCAACGAGGTGGGGCCGCAGATGCTCCGGTGATCACCATCCGTCATCTGCTGACGCATTCTGCAGGTTTCCCGGAGGACAATCCCTGGGGGGACAGGCAACTGGCCGACAGCGATACGGAAATGCTGGACATGGTGAAACACGGCCTTTCTTTTTCCAATAGCCCGGGGATCGCCTATGAATACAGTAATACGGGCTTTGCCCTGCTGGGATATATCGTGCAAAGGGTATCGGGTGAGTCTTACGAGCAGTACATCACCGAACATATATTACAGCCGTTAGGGATGGATCATACCTATTGGGAGTATACGAAAGTGCCGGCGGAGCAGTTAGCCCACGGTTACCGCTGGCTGAACGGGACCTGGGTGGAGCAGCCGTTGCTGCATGACGGCGCCTATGGAGCGATGGGCGGGATGATCACTACCATCGAAGATTTTGCGAAGTACGAGGCTTTCCAGCTGGATGCATGGCCTTCACGGAGCGGCGGGGACGAGCGTATAATAAAGCGCAGCAGCCGACGTGAGATGCAGCAGCCGTGGACCTTCAATAACCTCAATCCGCAGTTTGCCTATTATCCGGACGGGCCTGTTTGTCCGATGGTCTCGTTCTACGGCTATGGGCTGCGATGGTCGCATGATAGCAAGGGGAGGACGATGGTGGGTCATACGGGCGGATTGCCGGGGTTCGGCAGCAATTGGAATATGCTGACCGATTATGGGATCGGTGTGATCAGCTGCAGCAATCTGACGTATGCCAATACGGGGGCCATCAATCTCGAGGTGCTGGATACGCTGGTGACGCTGGCGGGGCTGAAGCCGCGGGCTATACCGGTGTCGCCTATCCTGGAGCAGCGGAAGAGGGAGTTGGTGAGCCTGCTGCCTTCATGGGATGGGGCGGAACAGAGCGGCATTTTTGCGATGAACTTCTGGCTCGATTACTTTGTGGATTCGTTACGTGCGGAGGCGAAGGCGATCTTTGCCCGGGCCGGCAATATTGTCCGGGTGGGTGAGATGCAGGCGGAGAATGGGTTAAGGGGATCTTTTCTGCTGGAGGGGGAGAAGGCGGATATTCGGGTGAGCTTTACGCTGACGCCGGAGAACCCAGCGAAGATACAGGCGTATCATATAGGGTTGGTGGAGAGGTGAGGGGGTGAGTGAGATGATTTCCTTATTCGGACGTTCTTCTTAACTTCCACATCAATTCCCCGAACTTTGATGAATCGCACCCATGTTCGTTGGCGTCGTAGTGCAGACATTCGACGGTATAAATCAGCAAAGTATCTTTGTCGAACCGGAAGCCATATTCGTCCAGTTTCTTGTGAGACTGTCCCAGGTTGATCAGGTCCAGTTGATGATCCGCTCTATCTGCATAATCGATGACGGGTTCATAATAGGATGCAATCTCCAAGCCTGTTATATGGCCATCTGTTCCGAACTCCACTTCTTTCCCGTCTTCCTTTTGATACCTCCCGCTGAAAAGGATTTCCTCGAGGATGCCCCAATCGTTCTTATTCGTGTCCGGATGTTTCAGTGACCGGAAATACTGGTTGCCGATGTGGATGCGGGTGGGTGATAGTGGCTCGATCGTGTCCAGTGGCAATTTCAATTCAGGGTCATAGAACTGGTACCTGTTCCCATCCTTGACCACCACCATCGTCCCACCGCCGTCGTGAAAGCCGGCTACCATATTCGTTGCCGTCAATGTACTATCAGGGATGATAATACAACTTTTTTCCAATCCTTGGTCTAACCTGGGCGAACGGTTATTGCGGATACTATCAAAATAGATCTCGTTCACCCAGACACCGGCGAAAGACAGGGCTGTATCCAGGGTCTTGAAGCGGGGAACCGTATCCTGCCGGACGGGGTGGGGAATGTTGACTGTGGTTGGACTTGTGCTGTCAGGGTTTGCGCCAGAATGGTCACGGCCTGTTGAAGAAGAGCATGACGACAGGTATAGACTAATCAACAGTAATAGAAAAGGGCGGGAAATTATTCCGGAAGATAATACCGTGGCACTCATATGCTACGCATTTCCTTTAGATTGCCTTCCCAAATTACCTTTCCTCTAAGTTTCAGCAGTTGCCGTTTTTTCATAGCAGCAATGTCATTTTTCAGTGCTTTCCGGGCCACTTCTTTTTTTTGGATAATGAGTTTGCTGAGTTTCATCGCTTGTCGAATTAGGGTGTAAAATTATAAAAAATCATACACACATTTGAGTGTTGTTTTCAGGCACGCCAGTCGATATCCGGCGAGAGCCGTGAGGGGTTGCTACGGATTTCGGGCAGAGAATCACGTGGTTTTGAGATTTTATAGTATGTTCGGGAAAGAGGAATTTTACGGTAATAATCGATGAAGATGGAGAAAGCACCCATACAATTATTTACAAAGACGAGGATAGCGCCGACGCCGAGCGGGTACCTGCATCTGGGGAATGTGCTGTCTTTTGCCCTGACGGCTGCGCTGGCGGGGCGAACGGGGGCGGGGATCCTGTTGCGGATCGATGATCTTGACAGGGGGAGGGTGAGCAAGGACTATGTGGAGGATATCTTCGATACGCTGAGTTTTTTGGGTATTTCCTGGGATGAAGGGCCGCGGGATTTCAACGAATATGAACGAGATTATACGCAGCTGCGTCGAATGGAGTTGTATGAGGAGGCATTGCGGCAGCTGCGGGAGGAAGGAAAGTTGTTTGCGTGCACCTGCAGCAGGACGCAGGTGTTACGGGATAGTTCTGATGGCGGGTATGCGGGGCGATGCCGTGATAAGGGGATATCGCTGGATATGGAAGGGTGCAATTGGAGGATAAGGACAGAGGCGGCGGGAGAGATCGGGGTGAAGGGCATTGCGGGGATGGCGGGGGAGATCGGGGGAAGCGTTTTGGCCGGAGGCAACGAGGTGAAGGGTNNCGGCAAAAGCGGAAGAGGTCAGGGCGGCGTTGCCGGCGGAGATGACCGATTTTGTGGTGAGGAAGAGGGACGGGTTTCCTGCCTATCAATTGACATCGGTGATAGACGACCTTCATTATGGGATTGACCTGGTGGTGCGGGGCGAGGATCTGTGGGATTCGACGCTGGCGCAGCAATTTTTGGCGAGGGAGCTGGGGCGGGAGGTGTTCAGCAAGATTCATTTTTATCATCACCTATTGGTGATGGATTCGGGAAGTGAAAAGTTGTCGAAGTCGGCGGGTTCTACTTCGGTGCGTTGGCTACGGGGCCAGGGGGTTCAGCCAGCTGATGTTTATACCATGATCGTGCGAATGCTGGGAATGGATTTTCGGGCCGGGAGTTGGGAGGAACTGGCGGCGGGGATGTGGGGAAACGACCGATAGGGCGGCGGCCCGGGCCGCAACCGCTACCGTGACGAGAGGGACGAAGAGGGCAAGGTATACGCCAGATGACCGCCGACGATGGTGGCTGTTACGCGGACGGAAGGTAAGGTTTTCGGGTCAATGGTTGTGGGGTCCTGGTCGAGGACGACGAGGTCGGCCAGCTGGCCGGGGAGGATGCTGCCTTTCCTGTTTTCCTCATGGGTCGTATAGGCGCCACCGACAGTATAGGCGCGGATCGCCTCTTCTACTCCTATCTTCTGATTTGCACCGATGACCTTGCCACCCCTTGTCGTTCTGTTGACGGCTCCATCCAGTCTTTTCATCGGTTCGAAGCGGGAAATGGGATAGTCCGAGTGCATAGCCCAGGTAATGCCCATGTCTGTAGCCGTCCGGGTGGGCATGATCATGGAAAGTCTTTGGGGACCATATACGAGCAGCTGATCACCAAGTTCGTTGGCGTAGGAATGAATGACGGGAATGATGCTGTCTTTTTTGATCCGGTCGAGAATACCCTGGTTGGTAATACTGCAATGCTCGATGCGGTCCCTGATGTCCGGATGATAGTCTACCTGCTGAGCATATTCATAGGCACGGATGACCATATCGATCTCCCGGTCGCCATTCGAATGGCAGGCGATCTGCAGTCCTGCGCGGTGGATCTTCAGCACCAGGCTATCGAGTGAAGCCTGGCTGCGGGCGGGTGGAATTCCATAATAATCCTTTTTCCCGGACACGGGGTTGACGGTGTCATAGGGTTCATAAAGCCAGCAGGTCTTGCCGCTGAAGGAATTGCCGTGGAAGATCTTGATGCCGTCGATGCGGAGGTAGTCGCTGGTTATCCTGGGGATCTTTCCCGACAGTACCTGGTCGAGATAGTCATAGCCGATATAGAGGTTGAAGCGCATCGGAAAGTTTTCGGCTACCAAAGCCTGATAGATCTTCACTTTGGCGGGCGTGGTCCAGCAGTCGCCGACACTGGTGAGCCCGCTTGCGAGCAGTTGGTGGAAGTAGATGCGGTAACCTTCCAGTTCGTCCTCAGGGGAAGGCGTGGGTGGATCGATCGATTTATCATGCGTGAGCAGGCTGCGGGCCGATTCTTTGATGATGCCGTCCGGGTCGCCATTGCGGTCACGTTCGAGGGCTCCGCCGGGAGGGTCTTTGGTGTTCCTGTCGATGCCGCTGATGCGGAGCATATAGGAATTGGCGGCGGAGAGATGACCGCTTGCGTGGGAGATGAGGATCGGATGATCTGTGGAAGCCCTATCGAGGAATTCGCGGGTCGGGTGCCGGCCCAGCTTCACTTCATTATAGGCGGTACCGCGGATAATCATTCCTTTGGGGGTAATGGCGGCCTTTCTTTTGAGCAGGTCGATGAGGCTGGCCATGGAATTCACGGTATCCAATTCGAGTGTGGCGTAGGGTTTGTCCCAGTTGTACACGGGGAAAGGGTGCTGATGGACATCGTTGAAACCGGGCACGACCGTGGCGCCATGGAGATCGATGACTCTGGTAGAAGGGCCGATATATTGCCGGATGAAGGCGGTGTCGCCGGTCGCGATGATCCGCGCCCCGGCCTGCCGGGCCGCTTCGCCGATCATGGCCAGGTCTGAGGTGCTGAGCTGGCTGGCCTCATCCAGGACGAGCACGTCGTCACGGTGCAGGGGCACGGG
>PMUF01000091.1:0-9842 GCA_003167015.1 Chitinophagaceae bacterium
GCCGTATCAAGCCGGACCTGGTTGCCGATGGGGTGAATGTGCTGTCCTCTATCAGTACGGCCGATAATGCCTACGATATCTATAGCGGTACTTCCATGGCTACTCCTGCTTCCACCGGTTCGGGTTTCCTGCTGCAGCAGTATTATTCGCAGTTGCACGGAACGACAACCTTTATGCGGTCTGCCACCCTCAAAGCGCTTCTCATCCATACGGCTGATGAGGCAGGGTCCTATCCCGGACCGGACTATGTCTTTGGCTGGGGGCTGATCGACATGGTTCGCGCTGCCGGAGTCATTACCTCCGACAGTACCGATCATAGTCAGCAGATTATCGAGAGCAGCCTTGTGCAGGGTACCACTGACAATGCAACCTACAGTGTGGTGGCCTCGGGGAAGACGCCTTTATGGGCTACGATCTGCTGGACCGATCCTCCAGGTACTCCTGTCACTATCCCTTCGAGCGAATCGAATTTCCAGGATGTGGGGCTCAAGCTGGTCAACGACCTGGATTTGCGGATCACGGATAATACGACGAGCACTGTTTATATGCCCTGGGTCCTGAATCCTGCGTCAGGCAGCCAGGGTAATGCTGCCACCAAGGGTGATAATTTCCGGGACAATGTGGAAAAGGTCGAGCTGACCGACAGCGCCGTCCCGGGCAGAGCCTATACCATTACCATCACCCACAAGAGCACCCTGCAACGGGGCAGTCAGGCTTATTCCCTGATCATCAGCGGCGTGGGCGGGGTAGCACCCTGTACTTCGGCCTCGACAAGCGGCGGAGCCGACATCACTGCAGTCACCCTGAACAATCTTTCGAATCTTCCAGGGACCAACGCCTCCTGTCCGGGTTATGTCGACTACACTGCGCTGACACCTGCCAACCTCCCTGTCGGCCAGACCCTACCCATTTCGATTACGACCTCCAGCTGTAATGGCACGACTAATAACCGGGCCGTGGCGGTCTATATCGACTTCAACAATAACGATACGTTCGAGACCAATGAGCAGGTCTATCTCAGTTCGGTCGGCCTGGCAGGCACAGTCACCGGGTCCGTTACGGTACCCACCACCGCCATTGTCGGCAGCATTGCCCGGATGCGGGTCATTACCGAAGAGACGAGCGATCCGTCCGTCATCTCTCCCTGCGGCACCTATACCTATGGCGAGACGCAGGATTATCGCGTTCTGTTCACCAACCCTACCACCGATGTCGGGGTCATGGACCTGGAATATCCCACGCAGACCGGCACTATCTGTCCGAATGATTCCCAGATCGTGGCAGTCCGTATCCATAACTACGGCACCGTTGCCCAGACAGGAGGAGTACCTGTCAGTACTATCGTTACCCAGGGCGGCAATACGGTAGCCACGTTCAACGCCGTTTGCATGGACAGCATTCCAGCGGGCGGGGATGTGGTTTACACATACAGTGACGGAACCCTACCAACTACCGGGGGCGCCAGCTATACTTTTGTCAGCCATACGGCTCTCAGCGGGGATGTCAATACTTCCAATGATTCCAATACGACGGCCGTCACCACTAATGCTGCCGGATCGACTGCCAATGCGACGGCCACGGTCTGCGGCGCCAATGCTACATCTGTAGTACTGCATGCAACGACCACCGGTGATGACGTCGCTGTCTGGTATGACAGCCAGACGGCTACCACGCCGATAGCTGCCGGCAACAGTACGACAACGACTGATATCCAAAAGACCTATTACGTAGGTCTCAATGCCCTGACAGCCAAGGGAGGCTCGCCGAACAGCGCGGCTTATGCCACCGCCGGCAGCAGTCCCGGCATCTATTATCCGTTTGACGGGCAATTCATGAATATCACCACGAGTGTGCCGCTGACGCTCGAGAGCGCCAGGCTGTATGTCGGCCATCAGGGGCAGATCACTTTCACGCTGGCTACTCTTGCGAGCCTGAGCGAGGAGGGTTATTCCTACTACCCGATCGAGAGCGTAACGCTGGACGTATATCCCTCCAAGCAGGTGCCGCAATCGGGAGAGGTGACGGTAAGCGCCGGCGACTTCAGCGATACGGGAGCCATCTACTATCTGAATCTTCCGATCCCCAATCCGGGTTCGTATATCCTTATTGCCCAGTGTTCCGACAGCACCAATCTCTTCCTGAATACCGGCATTTCGACCAATCACTATCCGATCAGCATTCCGGGAGTATTTTCCGTGACGGGTAATTCCAATATCTACGATCCCAATAAGCCGGCGGACAGTGTTACCTATTTCCAGCAATTTTATTATCCGGTATATGATATCGGCCTTCGGCTGGAAGGCTGTCCCGGGCCGATTACGGCTGTGACACCATCGACTGAGGCGGCGCCGACGATCACGCTGGCAGACACCATTCTGACGAGCAGTGCGGATAGCGGCAATACCTGGTATTATAACGACACTGCGACCACTTCAACGGGCCAACTGGATACCGCAAGAAAGACCGGGGTTTATTATACGCTCGTCACTGATCCGACCACGGGCTGTGTGCTGCAATCCAATAGTGAGGTGTATACATCGTCGAGTAATGCCATTGGGTTGTCGGTCTGGCCGAACCCGACCAGCGGCAGCTTCAACCTATCCTTTTATATGACCACGCAGGCCAATACAAGTATCGAGATGTACGATGTATATGGCAACAGGGTGTATGTACAGCAGCTTTCGGACTTCGTGGGCGCCTATAATAGTATCATTGACGCGGTGGATCTGGCCTCGGGAATGTATGTGATGAAAATCACCCATGGCGGCAGTACGTACCATACAAGTATTATAGTGCGTAAATTATAGTCATTCAGCATGCCCCAACCTTGGCAAACAGGTACGGTAATCCGCATAGAGCAGGAGGCGGCGCAAACGCGTCGATTCTGGATACAATTGTCAGCCCTTACTTCCTTTGAGTTCGAGCCCGGGCAATTCGTTACGATGGATCTACCTATCCACGACAAGCCCAACAAGCGATGGCGCAGTTATTCCATTGCGTCCTGGCCGGACAGTACCAATGTCATCGAGCTGGTCATTGTCTTTTTGGAGGGAGGGGCGGGAACGCATTATCTGTTCAATGAAGTGAAGGTAGGAAGTGAATTGACCCTCCGGGGGCCCCAGGGAGTTTTCACTTTGCCTGAACCGATCGAGAAAGATCTTTTTTTGATCTGTACCGGAACGGGCGTAGCTCCTTTCCGGTCGATGACTCATTACATCCTCGATCATAACATTACACATGGTAACATCTACCTGATCTTTGGTTGCCGGACATTCGGAGATTGCCTGTACCGTACGGAGCTGGCGGCACTGGCGGAGAAGATACCCGGCTTTTACTATATCCCTACCTTTTCACGAGAGACAGCCCATCCTTCGGAATCGCTTTTCCGAACGGGTTATGTGCATGCCATCTACGAAGAGCTCTGCAGCGGGCATCAGCCGGCCTATTTCTTTCTATGTGGCTGGAAGAATATGATCGATGAAGCCAGGCAACGTATCCAGGCACTGGGGTATGAACGCAAGTCCATTCACCAGGAACTATACGGTTAGCCGGAGATAAGGCCTATCGTTCTTAATTCGTAGCTTTTTCTTTGGTATTTTCTTTGCTGCCGTTGATTTTCATGGGGATCACCGGTATAGATTGATCCTTCAGATTGCTTTGTAGCATCACATAGGCACGCTGGGCCTCCAGCGTTTCCTGATGGCAACTCAATATTTCTGACTCTAACTGTTGAATCCGGAACTTGTTTTTGGCTAATTTACCCCTGCCGATAACAAATCCTACCAGAACACCACCTAATAGCGCTGCAAAAAGAATAACGGGATTAATGACAACATCAAAGGTAACTGACATTTTTCTTTAAGTATTTAAGGTGTTAAACAGAAGAACAGGCCATTAACAGGGGTTGCAACAGGCTCTTTTCAGGGGATAGTGGATGGGCGCCAGACCCGTATCCAAGACACAAGATAGCAATAAAATAATATAAATACTATCTTTTCCGGGGGATTTTCGGCCTTCTTATTCCCCTATTGCCTGGCTGATCAGGGGGGCAATATTGTCAATGGGGATCCGCTGTTGCTGCATATTATCCCTATAGCGAATAGTAACGGTCCTGTCTTCTTTCGTCTGATGGTCCACCGTCACGCAGAAGGGGGTGCCGATAGCATCCATCCGGCGATAACGCTTGCCAATGGCATCTTTTTCTTCATAAAAGCAGCGGAATTTCTGTTTGCAGACGTCCATGATCTCCCGGGCGATCTCCGGCAGGCCATCTTTTTTGGTCAGGGGAAGGACGGCGAGTTTGACGGGGGCCAGGCGGGGCGGAAATTTCAGTACTACGCGGCTATCGGGTTTTTCCGGCGTACTGAGGTCTTCCTCCCAATAAGCCTCGCTCAGTACCATCAGGACGGTTCTGTCCAGGCCAATGGAGGTCTCAATTACGTAAGGGATATAGTTCTGGTTGATCTCGGGATCGAAATACTGGATCTTCTTTTTGCTGTATTCCTGGTGATTTTTCAGATCGAAGTCCGTCCGGGAATGGATGCCTTCCACTTCCTTGAATCCTATGGGAAAATCATATTCGATATCGCAGGCGGCATCCGCATAATGGGCCAGTTTGACATGGTCGTGGAATCGGTATTTTTCCGCCGGGATACCCAGGCCCAAATGCCATTTCATGCGGGCATTTTTCCAATACTCATACCAATCTTTTTGCGTGCCGGGGCGGATAAAGAACTGCATTTCCATTTGTTCGAATTCCCGCATCCTGAAGATGAACTGCCTTGCGACGATCTCGTTACGGAAGGCCTTGCCGATCTGGGCAATACCAAAGGGTATCTTCATCCGGCCGGTCTTCTGCACGTTGAGGAAGTTCACAAAGATGCCTTGTGCCGTTTCGGGCCGAAGATATATCTCGCTTGCTTCGTCGGAAACGCTGCCCAGCTGGGTAGAGAACATCAGGTTGAACTGTCTGACATCGGTCCAGTTAGACGTGCCGCTGACACCGCATTTTATCTTTTGCGTTTCGATGAGCTTTTTCAATCCGTCGAAATCACTGGCGGCCAGGAGCCGGTCCATCTCGGTTTGGAGAGCGTCCGCCTCCGTTTTTTTGCCTTCTTTCTCATATTCATCGATGCGAGCCTCGATAAGATGATCGACGCGATAACGCTTTTTGCTATCCTTGTTATCGATCATGGGGTCGCTGAAATTATCTATGTGCCCGCTGGCCTTCCAGGTCGTGGGATGCATAAAAATAGCGGCATCGATACCCACGATATTCTCGTGGAGCTGGGTCATGTTCTTCCACCAATGGTCCTTGATATTTTTCTTAAGCTCGCTTCCATATTGACCGTAATCGTAGACGGCGCTTAAACCGTCATAGATCTCGCTGGAGGGAAAAATAAAGCCATATTCCTTACAATGCGAAATGATCGCCTGGAACCTGTTCGTGTCTGTCGCCATAGGCGGCAAAGATATAGTACGGGTCCGAATTCCGCGTATCTTTGGCAGACAAAGTCATGTCCATTCAATTCAAAGAGCAGAAGCCCGCACTTCTGGAGCAGTTTGGGGTCTATTACCTGGAAGCTTTCCGGAAAAAAGATCTTACCCACCGTGCTTTCGATTTTTCCGATGCAGAGCTGAGCGCTGCCATCCGGCGGATATCGGGCAGAGGCATTGTACTGTCTGCACTGACAGGACTGGTCTGTGTCTGGCCAACGGTGTATTTTGCCGGCTGGTGGCAGCAGGATGCCTGGTACACACAGTATGCATGGCTGGGAGCGGTCTATGGCATCTGCATCCTCGTTGAATTCTACCTGCTGTTTGTCATCGCCCTGCGTGCCGTTCACGAGGTCAGCGAACTGATCAATATGCATTCGCATGACGCCGATTTCCTGAAGAGCGGCCCGTTCAGCATTACTCATATTCTTTCGCGGGCGGCCCTGGAAATCAATGATCCGGAATGGCATATCCTTGGGATCGACCCGTTCAAAAGGGTTTCCAAAATGAACCTGCTGCTGCTCGGATTGCTGTACAAATGCAAGATCATCATCACCAATTTCGTCGCCAAATGGATATTGCTGCATACCGTGGGCCCTACGATCGGCGGCATTTCCATCAATTATATTGCCCTGCCGGTGGAATGTTTCTGGAATGGGGCAGTACTTTTGCGGGTGGTGAAAGAGGCCCGGCTACGTCTATTTGGCTTTGCCCTCTGCAACGAGTTGGCAGACCGAATTATCAGCGACCAGGCCCTGCACCGGCTGACACCTGAAGCCAGGATCGGGTGCATGCGGGCGATAGGTAATGCCGTCGTCCTGGCCCGTAATTACCATCCCAATGTGATCATCCTGACCTTAAGGTTCCAGCACCTGCTGCATTTACACAAGGATCATCACTATGACAATTGGGATCTCTTTCTTCAGGTACTGGGTGAGGTGACAGCGGAAGAAAGGATTTTCCTGCTGAACCTTTTCACTCTGGCGGTGGCTTTTGACGGAAGGATTACCGGGTCGGAGGCTAAAAATTTAAAAGACGCCTATGGCGCGGACTATGAGCAATACCGTCCCCGGCTGCGGGAACTGACTGCCGCATTGCATGATGGGCGGTTGAACGAGGCGGCAGCGCTGAGTAAGCTGGATTTTACGGCGGGGTGAGGCCGGGCCCCAGTTTTTCATTTGCCTTATGCCGTTCGCCATCCCGGATATCCTTTTTCCTGAAATTCTTTTCCAGGGCGGTAGTCAGGTCGATGCCCGTCTGGTTGGCAATGCAAAGCAGCACCCATAACACATCTGCCAGTTCGTCGGCCAGCTCCCTGCCTTTATCCGACTCTTTGAATGATTGGTCGCCATACAGCCGGCTCATCAGCCGGGCCACCTCTCCGACCTCTTCGGTCAGAATGGCCATGTTGGTCAGTTCGCTGAAATAGCGGACGCCGGTGGTCCGGATCCAGGTATCGACAAGATCCTGGGCCATCCGGATAGATAGGGTGACCGGAATATCCTCTGTCTTCATGCGTAAATGTTGTTTGCTGTAAAAGTAGGGAATCTGAGGTTTTACCTCTGAATGATCTGATCGGACGCGTACAGTTTTCCTACAGAATAAAGCCGTATTTTCACCCTGATGAAAATCCTGATCGTCGAAGATGAGATGGACCTTGCGCAGAGTATCGCTGCCTATCTGAAGGGTGAAAACTACCTCTGCGAACTCGCTCCTGATTGCCGGAGCGCGCTGGAGAAGATCGAGTCTTTCGATTATGACTGCATCTTGCTGGACATCTCTCTTTCGGACGGTAACGGCTTGCATGTTTTGAGGGAACTGAAAGCCAATAATAAGACGGATGGGGTGATCATTCTTTCTGCAAGGAACTCCATCGATGACAAGATAGATGGTCTTAACATGGGCGCTGACGATTATCTCAGCAAGCCCTTTCACCTGTCCGAATTGAATGCCCGTATTGCCGCCGTGATCAGAAGGCGGCGGTTCGAAGGCAACAAAACGTTGGTTTTGAATGAGTTGGTGATCGATTTGGTTGGCAAGACGGTTATCGTAGGCCAGCAGCCCGTAGACCTTACCCGGAAAGAATATGATCTCCTGCTGTATCTCGTTTCCAATAAGAACCGGGTCATTTCAAAAAATGCCATTGCCGAGCACCTTTCCGGCGAGCAATCCGTGAGCTATGACAATTTGGATTTCATTTATTCACACATGAAGAACCTGAAGCGGAAATTGCATCAGGCGGGGTGTGGCGATTATATCCGGAGCCTGTATGGAATGGGGTATAAGTTCGAGGTGAAGTGAGGGCGTTCGGCAGGCTACGCCTACTCACGATTCCTGGAATCGATCAAAATCGTCACCGGTCCGTCATTCAGCAGTTCTACTTTCATATCTGCGCCAAACTCTCCTGTAAATATCTGTTTGCCCAGGCTGGTCTCCAGACAGGCGATCATTTTTTCGTATAGGGGGATAGCTATATCCGGTTTGCCGGCCCGGATATAGGAGGGGCGATTGCCTTTTTTGGTAGCCGCATGCAGGGTGAACTGGCTTATCAACAGAATATCGCCTCCGGTCTCTTTCAGGGAGAGGTTCATTACGCCGGTATTGTCATTAAAGATCCGCAAATTGACAATTTTTCCGCTGAGCCAGGCGGCATCTTCGGCATTGTCGGCGTCTTCTATGCCGACCAGCACGAGCAGCCCTTCCCTGATGGATGCTTTCAAATGGCCTTCGATGCTGACGGCCGCATGGCTTACGCGCTGGATAACAACCCGCATTTTTTACGCGAAGATACATGTTGCCGGGCAGAGGCCGGCTGGGGTAAGAAGAGAGCTGGCAGGGATAATCAAGCGGCCTGCAGTAAGGCGCCGCCATGCAGGGAATCCGACTCCTGTCTGAACTCCTGCACTGCAACAATGATAGCGCCGGCCATCATCAGAAGAAAAATGATGGAGGCCATCCATTGGATCTGGCGGCCCAGATAAAAGGACAAAGGCCGGAAGAAAAAGCGAATAATATGACGGCCGGGCGGAACAGACAGACCACGCAGCACATAGTTCGTACGGATGATCGGCACTTCATGGTCATCGATCCAGGCCCGCCAGCCCCGATTGTAATAGACTTCGCTGAATACGGCGAACCTTTTACCCGGGGACTGTGACAGATAGGTGATCTCGTCATTATCGTTCTTCACGAGCGTGATCATTCCTGCTGTATCGGCAGCGGCGGGGTTGAGCCGGACATTGGCGCTGTCGGCGGCGAAAACGATAGCGGTATCTTTCGGGTTGAAGTGAGACAGCTGATTCATTACATCCTGAGCTGAGTGTTCGAAACGGACCGCTTTGACGAACCAGACCGGCCCCAGGGAGCCGTTATTTCGCAACACTGAATCACCGCCTCCGGCCGCCGGTTTAATAATATACCTTGTATTCAGCATATTAATTACCGGCTTGCAATTGGGGAAATTATATAACTGACGAGTGATCAGGTCTTCGTAGATCTTGAGCTTGGCGGCAAAATAGCCGCCGATGGAAAAATGAAAGTAAGCCGTCATAGCGCCATAGGTCAGTGCATTATAGGCGCTGTCCCGCACGTCGAACACGCGGAAATAGCCTTTGTCCTGCAGGATTTGCCTGTCGGCATCGGTACCCGCGAAATTCTGCTGGTACTCATCCTTTTCCATGTAATTATCTTCGTTGAGATATTTCAGGTCCAGGCTCAATACATCACCGAAAATCAGTATTCCTATGACTGCCAGCAGAAAGCCGGGAGAAACTATCTTCCGGATATAGAGGCCGATGATGAGTGCCCCTGCCAGCATGAGGCAGAAGGACCGGAGGAGGCTATCCCCGAAAAGTGCCCGTCTGTCCTGGTGCAGTGCCTGGACAAAGGCTTGCATGTAGCCAATGGCGGAGCTTCCATGTTCCTGCGTCTTTTTCAGCAGATCGGTCTCCCACGGGCTGGAATAATTAAAATGAAAATAGAGTCCTGACAGCAAAAGGAAGACAGCGGCGGTGCTCAGCAAGCCCCATTTGTACTGGCGCCAAAGGTCTGTCCTATTCTCTGCCACCCAGATCTTATCGAGTGTAAGAACAGCCATCATACAAAACAGGAAGGTGGGAATGACGAGGATCATACTGGGCGCCCTGAATTTGTTGTACAAGGGCAGCCATTTCAGCAGGAATTCATTGAAGGTGAGGAAATAGCCTCCCCAGCTCATGAGGATGGCTAAAAGGCAGACGCTCAATATCCACCATTTGTGACGGTTGTCTAACACAAAAAGGCCGATGAGGACAAGGAGAATGATAATAGCGCCTGCGTAAGGTGGTCCCGCGAAAAATTTACCCACC
>PMUF01000091.1:9865-10533 GCA_003167015.1 Chitinophagaceae bacterium
TGCAGGTCGGTGCTGCCGCCAAAGATATCCGGCACCAGCATAACCAGTGGCTCCAGTTTGTACATGCTGAACTCGAAGGCGGCTGAATCACTGAGGCCATTATGCGCGGTGTTGCCTTTATTGTCGGCCAGTTCGCTGCCGGCCCGTGTCGACTCCCTGGAAGCATCATACGTAGTAAAAATCACCACCGCATTACTGAGAATGCCGACCAGTGCAGCCCCCGCCGCCATTAGTATTACCTGCCCCAGCCTGCGCCCTTCTCCTTTGCGTATCCAGGGAATACCGTAGCCCGCCAGAAGTCCCACTGCAATGATCATGATATAATACATGATCTGTATATGGTTGACAGAGACCAGCAGCGAGGTAAAANNCGATGGACTGCATTTTGGTATCATGGCCCACCGCTACAATCACAGGGTTGTAAGTGGCATAAGCATAAGCCAGCGCCCCAATAATCCCGATATAAGGATTGATCCGCAACGTGCCTGCCAGGAAGTAAAAGCATATGCAGGCCATGAAAAAATAGCTGGCCGGCTTTGTCAGGTAGAAAGTCAATACTCCGTGGAACAGGTCGGGGATATTGACAGACCGGGTGTCCATGGCGATCTGGTAACCGGGCATCCCTCCGTACATACTGTTGCTCCAGAGTGGAAAATGTCCGTGCTTTT
>PMUF01000545.1 GCA_003167015.1 Chitinophagaceae bacterium
TGCCCAGATGCACCAGGTGCCATTCCTCAGCCATCCCATCATGAGAAGAATATTGACACATGGGCGAAACGACAATCCGATTGTTGAAAGTGATATCTCTGATGGCTAAAGGCGTGAACAGCTGACTCATAATGGTGATTAAATTAATAAGTGATAAATTTACCTATAAATTCTACATGATGAGAACAGCCCTTGGCTCTTTTTGGTTGCTTTGCGCCGCGGCCCCGTCATTACTGGCTTTCGCGGGGAGTGCCCGTACTGTTGCATCTCCCCCGCCGGCCCCCTCATCGGCCTCATCGGCCATCCGCCGTACATCACCTCCTTCCGAAGTTGTTATCGCCGCAGCCGCCGACCTGAAATTCGCCATGGACTCCCTCATCGTCCTCTTTTCTAAAACCAACCCCGATATCCACATCAAAGTTACCTACGGTTCTTCCGGCAATTTTTTTCAGCAGATCGCCAACGGCGCACCCTTCGACCTCTTCTTCTCGGCCGATGTCGATTATCCCCGGCAGTTGCAACAGCAAGGCAAAACCCTTTCGGCTGTCCGGATTTACGGTACCGGACAACTCGTGCTGTGGAGCAAATCCCTCGACCCGTCAATTGACAAGATGAATACCCTCCTCAACAGCGCCGTCAAAAAAATAGCGATCGCCAACCCCGCTCACGCCCCTTACGGCCAGCGCGCAGATGAAAGCCTGCACTATTACGGATTAGCAGAAAAAATAAAAGACAAGCTGGTCATAGGAGAAAATATCGCCGCAACGGCACAATATGCCGTCAGTGGGGCCGCCGATGTAGGCATCATCGCCCTTTCACTCGCATTGTCCCCTACCATGCAACAGGCAGGCGGTAAATACTGGCTGGTCCCGGCCAATTCCCATCAACCCCTGCAACAGGGCTTTGCCCTCCTGTTACACGCCAAAGACAATAATGGCGCTCAGCAATTTGTCACCTTTTTCACCTCTCCCGCGGCAGCTTCCATCCTGCGCTCCTTCGGCTTCGGCCAGCCCTGATCACCCACCATCACCGCCCTCATGAATCCTACCTCCCGCCGTCAATCGCTTCACCCTTTCAACATGCATCAAAATGCAGTAAGTTTGACCTATGATCGATTGGCAACCTCTATGGCTCAGTTTACGCCTGGCATTGATAACGACAACGATACTCCTGCTGCTCGCTATCCCGCTCGGCTATTGGCTGGCATATAGCCGGCAACGCTGGAAGATCGCTGCCGAGGCCGTCATTAGCCTGCCCATGGTCCTGCCTCCTACAGTCCTGGGATTTTACCTGCTCCTGGCCTTTAGCCCTTCGCAGGGATTCGGTCGCTGGCTGGACCACCATTTCAACATCAGGCTGGCCTTTACCTTCCCGGGACTGGTCATCGCTTCACTGTTCTATTCCCTGCCTTTTACCGTCAATCCTATCGTCGCGGGATTCCGCACGCTACCCGCCGATCTTCGAAATGCCTCGCGGACCCTTGGCAA
This sequence comes from Chitinophagaceae bacterium, assembly GCA_003167015.1. Lineage (GTDB taxonomy): Bacteria > Bacteroidota > Bacteroidia > Chitinophagales > Chitinophagaceae > Puia. Next base: position 1,488 of record PMUF01000545.1, read on the forward strand.
ATCGGATTGGTCCACGCTTGTCCGCATCCTGCTGCCCAATATCCGTGCTTCCCTGATCACCGGCGCCGTCCTCAGCTTTGCCCACACCATCGGGGAATTCGGCGTCGTAATGATGATCGGTGGCGGCATTCCCGGCCAGACCAGGGTGGCCTCCGTCGCCCTATATGATGAAGTCCAGTCGATGAACAACGGGGCGGCTAACCGGTATGCATTGGTGCTGCTGGCCTTCTCCTTTATTATCCTCCTGCTGGTCTACGCCATCAATCAACAGACCGGCAAATCCAAAACAATGCTATGACGACCACCGATCCCGCACCGGACAATATTGCCGCCGTCTCCAGGCCCTTCCTGCAATTCAAGGCAACCAAAACCCTCCACACGACCAGCGGCCCCCAACTCCTCGATGTCCGCTTCGAACTCGCCAAAGGCGGGAAACTGGCCATCTATGGGCCATCCGGCGCCGGCAAGACCACACTCCTCCGCATCCTGTCCGGCCTGACCACGGTGACAACCGGTTACATCGAAGTGGATGGCGAGGTCTGGCTGGATACCACACGCCGGATCGATCTCCCGACCCGACGCCGGTCTATCGGCTTCGTCTTCCAGGATTTTGCGCTGTTCCCGCACCTCACCGTCCGGCAGCAGTTGGAGTATGCCCTGCATAAAACAACAGACGGAAAGATCGTCCCGGAACTCCTCGCACTCATGGAACTGGAGACATTGCAGCATCTTCGCCCCGCATTGCTCTCCAGCGGCCAGCAACAAAGAGTGGCCCTCGCCCGCGCTATCGCCCGGCAGCCACAGCTGCTCCTGCTCGATGAACCCTTCTCGGCCCTCGATGACGAAATGCGCTATAAATTACAGGAATATCTGCTGAAGATCCATCGTCATTATAAACTGACCACGCTGCTCGTCAGTCATCATTTGCCGGAAGTCCTGCGTTTGTCTGATAAAGTAATAGTATTGGAAAAAGGATCGGTCAGCAGGGAAGGCGCCTCTTCGGCATTGTTTTTTGCCCCTTCGCAGGACCACGCATCCGCTCCCTTTACAACGGTTGGCGAGATCACCGCCATAGCCTTTTCCGAAGGCAACTATATCATCACCGTCCTTTGTGCAGACACTTTTATTAATGTTGCCCTTACTGCCGCTCAAACGGCCCACTTACAGATAGGAAAAAAAGTACAGGTCACCTCGAATGATTTTCACCCCGTCATCAGCCCGCTGGTCTGATCACATGTCCCAACCGGCTCGCACACCTCAACTGTCTCGCATAACCGCCCCGCATCAATCCCAAAATCCCTGCGCCTGCACCTGGCTACCGGCAAACCCCCGCTGCCGGAGCAACTTCCGCATCCCGATGATCGAAGGAATATGTCCGGCCAGGTAGAAAACTGTATCGGAATGATCCGATGGTTTCAGCCCCTCTATCCACCCACTCAGTTCATGATGATCATGTGCATCCCGCTTTTGCAGAGGCTCCACGTTCCAGTCCGGAAAGTACTCTCCGAACTCTTGGTGATGATGCGACTCTACCAGGCCGATGGCTCCGCTGATATAGGCATCCTTACCTGCCATTTGCCTTAATGCCTGAAAATGACCGATCGTCGTTTCATCGCCCAGGAAAACCATCGGCCGATCCTTTGTAAGTTGGTGGTGCGAAGACTTCGCTCCCAGGTAGTATATCGTGTCACCCGCCTCGAGCCTTCTCACCCAACGGCTGCCAGGTCCGCTATGGGCTATATGGATGATCAGCGTGCAGGTCTGTGTCTCCACATCCCATCCGGAAGGAGTATAATCCCGATAAGCCAGCGCACCTACCTTACACTTTAAATGTTGTGCAGTAGTCCACCTGCTCATATCGCAATCCGGCAAATGCAGATCTATTTCCCGCATCGTATCCGGGATCCAGTTCCTCACCGCCAACACTGTCGCCGGTCGCAGGAAAGGTGATTCCATCAGTGCAATAGCTTTTTCTGTTACCTTGTTCATATTACAAAACAACGACAACATGATGGACCACACAATGGCTAAAGGGTGGGAAACATTGGACTATTTGCGGTATTGCTCGCGAAAATCGCCCGGGGTCTTACCCACCGTTTTTTTAAACAACCGGGAAAAATAGGTAGGGTCTTCATAGCCCAGTTCGTAGGCAACCTCCTTGATGCTGCATGAACTATGATACAATAATCGCTTGGCCTCCAGCATGATCTCCTGCTGTATCCAATGGGTGACGGTTAATCCCGTCGCTTCCTTCACGGCCTCGTTGAGATAGGACAAAGAAAGATGCAGCGCCGCAGCATAGTCACCCGGGCTCTTCAACTGCTTGTATTCCCGGGTAAGCAGCGCCCGAAAATCCCGCGTGATCACCTGTGGACGGGACCGTTTCCCGATCGGGATGTCTCTCCGCTGCGCATAGATATTGGTCACCATCGCTACAAAAGTAGTCAGCAGGGAATAGACTGCCCGTTTGGAATAGCTGCTGGCGGGTTGCCGGTCAAGATCAAAGGCCAATCCCAGGCATCGTCCCATTTGTTCCATGCAATGGGCCTCAGGACTGATCGGCCGAATGGACAACAAAGGGTCTTCCAGCACTGTACGGAACTCATCCGGTATCAGCCCGGCATCCATCGCTAAAAACCATCCTGCAATTTCCTTGCTACCATATTTATATCGGTGTACCTGGCCGGGCAGAATAAAGAACAGGCTATTTCCCTTCCTACTAAATTGCTGGAAATCCACCATCCCCTGGATCTTCCCCTTCTCTATCAAAGTGAAAATATAATGGTCGTCCCGGTGTGTACCTAACACGATAGCTTCTTTAGTAAGATCGTGCTCGGACGGTATTCTTTCCAATTGAAATCCCTCGTCAGTCGTCTCTTCCAGTCTGTGCAATGGTATGGTGCTCCTTCCGGTGGCCATGCATCAAAATTAGCCAAATACCCTCAATCATTCACCCTGCTCACCGAAGCCGGCAGCCCTTTCGCCGTTCCTTCACCGGTAATATCCGGCTATTTTGCTTACTTTTCCGCAGAAATTAGTCTATGACTCAGTTATCCGTCTGGGAAAAAGAAAGTTTTTTTGCACCATCCGATATTGTTATCGCCGGCAGCGGCCTGGTAGGTCTCTGGAGCGCTTATTACCTCAAACGCCGGGCCCCCTCCCTCCGGATTACCATCGTAGAGCGCGGCCTCATCCCCACTGGCGCCAGCACTCGCAATGCGGGATTCGCCTGCTTCGGCAGCCTGACAGAGTTGGTCGTCAATGCCGGGCAGATGGGAGAAGACCAAATGCTTGAACTCGTGGAAATGCGTTACAAAGGCCTGCGACGGATCCGCAAGACCTTCAGTGACAAAGAGATCGGCTTCGAAGGACATGGCGGATATGAGCTGCTCGCCGACGCCGATAGCAACGAGCTCCGCTCCACCATTGACCAGTTCAACCGTACCCTGAAAAAGATCACCGGCCAGCAAAAAACCTTCCGCCTGCAAAATGAAAAGATCGGCCGCTTCGGATTTTCCGGCATCAGGCACCTCATCGACAGCCGCGCCGAAGGCCAGCTTCATTCCGGTAAGTTATGCCAGTCCCTGCTGCGCCTCGTGCAATCCATGGATGTCACCGTTCTCAACAATATGGAGATCACCGGATATGAAAAGGTCAACGGACATTTGCTGCTCCATACCCAACACCCTTTTCCATTGATCGCCTCCCAGTTGCTGGTCTGCACCAATGCCTTCGCCCGGCAACTACTGCCCCAATTAGACGTCACCCCGGCGCGGGGCCAGATCCTCGTCACCTCGCCTATCGATAACCTTCCCTTCAAAGGGACCTTTCATTTCGATGAGGGCTATTATTATTTTCGCAACCTCGGCGACAGGGTATTATTGGGCGGCGCCCGCAATCTTGCTTTCACAGCCGAGACGACAACGGAGATGACCATCACCGATACCATTCAACAGGAACTGGAACGTTTTCTCCGCGAAGTGATCCTTCCCGGCAGACACTATACGATAGAAGACCGATGGAGCGGCATCATGGGACTGGGCAGCGAGAAAATGCCTATCATCAGCGCTGTCAATGATCACGTCTTTTGCGCCGTTCGGATGAGTGGTATGGGCGTGGCACTGGCTCCGGTCGCAGGCGAACGCGCCGCCTCTTTACTGATGGGTGACAGCT
>PMUF01000014.1 GCA_003167015.1 Chitinophagaceae bacterium
CGCTTCTGGCAGGATGGGGTCATTGCCGGCTGGGATTGGGTCAAAGGAGGGTCGGCCTTCCTGTGGGTAACGGAAAAGGATGGCTGGCGCCATATTTACCTGGTGAGCCGGGATGGGAAGAAGGAGACTTTGATCACCAGGGGCAGCTACGATATTGCCCGCGTCAAGCTGGTGGATGAGAAGAGCGGTTATGTTTATTTCATGGCCTCGCCGGAGAATGCGACCCAGCTATACCTGTACCGGGTAAAAATGGATGGGAAGGGCAAACTGGAGAAGATGACGCCGGCTGATGAGATGGGGATGCATGAGTATGATATTTGCCCTGCGGGACGATATGCGTTGCACACCTATAGCAATGCCAATATGCCCGAAAAGCAGGAATGGGTGAGCTTGCCGGAGCACAAGAAGCTGGCGGAGGCTGCGGGCGATGGCGGGGGCGGGGAGCAGCCGCGGAAAAAGGTTGAGTTTTTCAAGGTCCGGACGCAGGATGGGGTGGACATGGACGGCTGGATGGTGAAGCCCGAACATTTTGACAGCACGAAGAAATACCCGGTGGTCTTTTATGTCTATGGCGAGCCGGCGGGGCAGACTGTTACCGACGAATATGGTACGGGCAATAATTTCCTGTACACCGGGGATATGGCCAGGGACGGGTATATCTACATGAGCGTGGAGAACAGAGGAACGCCGGCGCTGAAAGGCAGGACCTGGCGAAAATCTATTTACCGGCAGATCGGCAGGCTGAATATTCATGACCAGGCGATGGCGGCCAGGGAAATCCTGAAATGGCCGTTCGTTGACAGCAGCCGGATAGCGGTATGGGGTTGGAGTGGCGGCGGGTCCAGTACGTTGAACCTTTTGTTCCAATACCCGGAGATTTATAAGACCGGGATTGCGGTTGCCGCGGTCGGCAATCAGCTGAGCTACGACAACCTGTATCAGGAGCGATATATGGGGCTGCCGCAGGAAAACCAGGAGGATTTTCTGGCGGGCTCGCCGATCACCTATGCTAAGAACTTGAGAGGCAATCTGTTGTATATCCACGGCACGGGCGATGATAATGTACATTACCAGAATGCGGAGCGGTTGCTGAATGCGCTGATCAAGTATAATAAGCTGTTCCAGTTCATGTCGTATCCGAACAGGTCGCATGGTATTTTCGAGGGGGAAGGAACGAGGCTGCACCTGGCGACGCTGTATACGGATTATCTGCGGCAGCATTGTCCTGGCGGGGGAAGGTGAGGGTATGGCGGCATGGGTTGGTTCGGCGTCCGGGGTCGAAGTGAGGTGGGGCGCGGGAAAGTTCGCATTTTCCGAACTTTTAGCGCGGGGTGTGCTGGAAAGATGGGGGAAAATCGAAAGAAAATGGACTAAATTTTTGGTCGATGCTGAACTAATGCATACTTTTGCATCCCCATTCGAAAAATGGGATTTGGCTTATGTCTCAACGAATCAGAATCAAATTACAGTCATACGATCACAATCTGGTGGATAAATCCGCAGAAAAGATCGTTAAAACGGTCCGTAGTACCGGCGCTGTGGTAACAGGTCCTATTCCTTTGCCTACGCGTAAGAAGATTTTCACGGTATTGCGTTCGCCGCACGTCAACAAGAAAGCGCGTGAGCAGTTCCAACTGCATACGCACAAGCGTCTGTTGGACATCTACACTTCTTCTTCGAGGACGGTAGATGCGTTGTCCAAGCTGGATTTGCCTTCCGGCGTGGATGTTGAGATCAAGGCATAGTTCTTTTCCATCCATCTATAAACTTCCGTCGTGATGTAGTCGCGGCGGGATAAAATAGCGCTGGATTGGCCCGGACCTACGAAGTAGGAGAGCGGGTAAAAATTGTAAGTCAGCCCCGGGCATGTCACAGAGATTGTGGATGAAGCCGGGGAGATAAATATGAACAAGCCATTCAGGGTTTGTTTACTGCCGGTACTTCTGGCTTTCGGGACCCGTACAAGACGGGCGATGAAGGACGAAAAGAAAAGGTCGGCTGCAAACAGGGATTGAAGTAGTAGATCGATGCTGCACAAAGGGCCTTTTGCCTTTGTCCGTCTTAAGGGCCGGAATACCAGCAGTATGTCTATGCTCTGTCTCATACCCGATGGTATAAATTAAAAAGAAATGAAAGGTATTATTGGTAAAAAAATCGGGATGACCAGCATCTTCAGTCCTGACGGCAAACAGACCGCTGTCACGATCATAGAGGCAGGTCCTTGTGTCGTTACGCAGGTCAAGACGAAGGAGACAGATGGTTACACTTCCCTTCAGTTAGCATTCGGAGAAAAGAAAGAGAAGCACACTACTTCCGCACAAAAGAATCACTTCGCCAAATCTGGCACTTCCCCCAAGCAGTTCGTTAAAGAGTTTCGCGATTATTCCATAGCAAAAGCATTAGGTGAATCCATTACCGTAGACATCTTCAAAGAAGGTGAGAAAGTCGAAGTTATCGGCACTACGAAAGGTAAGGGTTTTCAGGGTGTGGTTAAGCGCCATGGCTTTCATGGTGTGGGTGAGCAGTCTCACGGTCAGCATGACCGTCAGCGTGCTCCGGGTTCCCTGGGTAACTCTTCGGATGCATCCCGTGTCATGAAGGGTGTTCGCATGGCGGGCCGGATGGGTGGTGACCGTGTAAAGGTGAAGAGCCTGAAGGTTGTCAAGATCTTTACGGATAAGAACTACATCCTGGTGAGCGGATCGGTGCCCGGTCATATTGGTTCCATTGTCTTAATTCAGCAATAAGAAGTAACCCAGCGGACCGAGCGGACCGCGCAAAAAATGAATGATCATGCAAGCAGATGTTTTAAATATAGAAGGAAAGAAGACGGGCCGGACGGTGGAATTGCCGGAAGAGATCTTCGGTGTCGAGCCGAATGATCACGTAATCTACCTGGCCGTCAAGCAATACCTGGCTGCACAGCGTCAGGGTACGCACAAAGTGAAGACGCGTTTGGAAGTAAAAGGTTCCAGCAAGAAACTGCATCGTCAGAAGGGTACGGGCGGCAGCCGTAAGGGTAACCTGCGGAACCCTTTGTACAAGGGTGGTGGTACTATCTTCGGGCCTAAACCCCGTGACTATGATTTCAAGCTGAACCGCAAGGTGAAGGATCTGGCCAAGATCTCTGCCCTGGCGCATAAGGCCAAGGACAATGCCATCGTCGTTGTGGAGGATATCAAATTCGAGTCGCCTAAGACCAGGCAGCTGACGGATGCTCTGAAGAGCCTGAATGTTCATGGCAAGAAGGTGTTGTTCGTGATACCGGAGGACAGCGACAATCTGTTCCTGAGCCTGCGTAATGTGCCTACGGTCGAAGGTACTTTGCTGGCGGATATCAATACATACGATATCGTCAATGCCCAGGTGCTGGTGTTGTCGGAAACGGCTGCGAAGGTTTTCGCGGATGAGGCGGGTGAAGAAGTAAAAGCTTAATTAATTAAAAATCATTTAGAGATATGAAACTCTCTGCAGTTTTAGTAAAACCGATACTGACCGAAAAGGCCAACTCCCAGCAGGATAAGCTGAGGCGGTATGCCTTCCGTGTGGACCGCAAGGCCAACAAGCTGGAGATCAAGAAAGCCGTGGAAGATTTCTACGGGGTGACGGTGGTGGATGTGAATACTGCGGTCGTACCGGGTAAGAACAAGACCCGCTTTACGAAGGCCGGTTATGTGCAGGGTCGCAAGCCTGCTTACAAGAAGGCATTGGTGACGGTAGCGGAAGGAGAGACGATCGATCTGTATGCCGCGATCTAGTTGAAAAGAAGCAAAGAATGGCGGTCAACGCCGCAAAGTATTGACAAAAGATTTTTTAAGAGTACAATAAAAGAGAACAATGGCACTGAAAAAATACAAACCGATTACTGCCGGTACACGTTGGAGGGTCGGGAACGCCTATGCGGAGATCACGACCGATACGCCGGAAAAGTCTTTGCTGGAAAAGGTGAAATCGACCGCGGGTCGTAATTCACAGGGCAGAAGGGCAATGCGTTACAGGGGCGGTGGTCACAAGAAGATGTATCGGGTCATCGATTTCAAGCGCAACAAGAAAGATATCAAAGGCATCATTGCGTCTATCGAATACGATCCGTACCGTACGGCTTTTATTGCCCTGGTGAACTATGTAGATGGTGAGAAAAGGTATATCCTGGCTCCCCAGGGTCTGCAGGTCGGCGGCACTGTTCAGTCCGGTGACAATGTAGTTCCTGAGTTGGGCAATGCGCTTCAGCTGAAGTTCATGCCGCTGGGTACGAATGTGCATAATATCGAAATGCAGCCTGGTCAGGGTGGCAAGCTGGTACGTAGTGCCGGTACTTCCGCTCAACTGACCAATAAGGAAGAAAAATACGCCGTTCTGAAGATGCCTTCCGGTGAATTGCGGAAAGTGCTGATCAACTGTTATGCTACCGTAGGAGTCGTATCCAATAGTGATCATTCATTGCAGAGCATGGGTAAGGCCGGCCGTAATGTCTGGAGGGGTATCCGCCCGCGGGTCCGTGGTGTAGCGATGAACCCGGTGGATCACCCGATGGGTGGTGGTGAAGGTAAGGCTTCCGGTGGTCAGCCGAGGAGCAGGAATGCTCAGTATTCCCGTGGCCTGAAGACCCGTACGAAGGGTAAGGGCAGCGACAAGCTGATCATCCAGCGGAAAAACGGTAAAAAATTAGCGAAATAATTAACAATCAACTATGGGTCGTTCAATTAAAAAAGGTCCTTACGTAGACGCCAACCTGGAAGAGAAGATCCTGTCCATCAATGAGGGGACTGCCAAGAAGGGTGTGATCAAGACCTGGAGCCGCCGGTCGACTATTACTCCGGATTTCGTGGGTCATACGCTGGCTGTGCACAATGGCAACAAGTTCATCCCCGTGTATGTGACGGAGTTCATGGTGGGACATAAGCTGGGTGAGTTCGCTCCTACCCGCAACTTTAAAGGACATTCAAGTAAAAAGATAGCTTAACGTGCTCCGCGCGGAGCGCGGGCCAAAATTGAATAATAAATGGAAGCAGTAGCTAAATTGAGAAATTACCCGACATCGCCCCGCAAGATGCGCTTGCTGGCTGATGAGATCCGCGGTATGCATGTTGAGAAAGCCCTTGCTTTGCTGGAACATCACCCGCAACATTCTTCCACGCCGCTGCACAAGCTGTTGTGGTCTGCGGTAAAGAACTGGGAGCAGAAGAATGAAGGTCAGTCTGCAGCGGATGCGTCACTGGTGGTGAAGACGGTGTTTGTGGATGGTGGAAGGACTTTGAAGCGGATGCGTCCGGCTCCTCAGGGTCGTGGATATCGGGTTCGCAAGCGCAGCAATCACGTCACGATCATCGTTGATGTGAAGGTTGTGGAAGAGCAGAAGCCGAAAGGGAATCGTGCCAAAGCAGCGCTAACGAAAACAGCCGAAAAGAAAACAGCCGCATCGGAAAAAGCCGTCGAAGTAAAAACCAATTGATAAAACTTATTTAATTATAAATATGGGTCAGAAAACGAATCCTATTGGGGCCAGGTTAGGGATCATCCGCGGTTGGGAATCCAACTGGTATGGCAGCAAAAAAGACTATGCTACCAAGCTGATCGAGGACAACAAGATCAGGACCTACCTTAACGCCCGTATCAATAAGGGTGGGATTGCGAAGATCGTTATCGAGCGTACGCTGAACAAGCTGATCGTGACGATCCATACTTCCAAGCCCGGCATCATCATCGGTAAAGGTGGTGGTGAAGTGGACAGGATTAAGGAAGAGTTGAAGAAATTGACCGGCAAAGACGACGTCCAGATCAACATCCTGGAGATCCGCCGTCCTGAGCTGGATGCCAATATCGTTGGCGATACGATTGCCCGCCAGATCGAGAACCGTATCAACTATAAGCGTGCCATCAAGATGGCGATCGCCTCGGCTCTGCGGATGGGTGCTGAAGGGATCAAGATCAAGGTAGCCGGCCGTCTGGGCGGTGCTGAAATCGCCCGTACGGAAGAGATCAAGCAGGGAAGGACGCCGTTGCACACGCTGCGGATGGATATTGACTATGCCAATGTGTTCGCGCTGACTGTATATGGTAAGATCGGTATCAAGGTGTGGATCAGTAAGGGTGAGGTGCTGGCGAAGAGGGATCTGAACCCCAACTTTGTCGGTGGGAAAGAAGGTGGCCTGAGCGATCGTCGGGATAGAAGGGATGGTGATCATGGTCATCACAGGGATCATCGGGACGACCGCAGGGGCGGTGGTGATCGTGGTGGAGACCGCAACCGCGGAGGCGGTGGTGGTGGTGATCGCAGAGGCGGTGGCGGCGGTGGAGACAGAAGGCCAAGTGGTGGCGGTGGCGGTCGCCGATAGATGAGGGTCGCCGATAGGAGGGCATTTGAAAAAAACAATTACGAGATAACAGAAAATAATTCAAGATGTTACAACCCAAAAGAACCAAGCATAGGAAAGCACAGAAAGGTCGCATCCGTGAGACGGCGAAGAGAGGTGACACCATCGCTTTTGGTTCGTATGCTTTGAAATCGTTGGAAGCGATCTGGCTGACGAATCGCCAGCTGGAAGCTGCCCGTCAGGCCCTGACCCGTGCTATGAAAAGGGAAGGGAATGTCTGGATCCGTGTTTTCCCGGACAAGCCTATTACCAAGAAGCCATTGGAAGTGAGAATGGGTAAAGGTAAGGGGAACCCCGAGTATTGGGCGGCGGTGATCGAACCAGGCCGTATCCTGTTTGAAGCCGACGGAGTACCCATGGCGGTGGCCAAGGAAGCGCTGGAACTGGCTGCGCAGAAGTTGCCGGTGAAGACGAAGTTTATTGTCCGCCGGGACGTCGCTGCGTCCTAAGGCAATCGAACGGAGCGAAAGTTGCGGAAAACAACAACAAGAACAGTAAAAAAGATATACGATGTTAAAGAGAATCGATTTTGTCAACAGCCTGAAGGACCTGAATGAGACGGACCTGAAAGCGAGGATCCAGGAAGATGAGCTGCGCCTGAAGAAGTTGGAATTTGCGCATGCCATTTCACCGCTGGAAAATCCGATGAGCATCCGTGCCCTCCGGAAGGATGTTGCACGGTTGAAGACCGTGCTGGCTCAGAAGGTTGAACAAAAGAAGGCCGGGGCTGCGAAAGCATAACGGCGCTGATCAGTATCGAACTAGAAGCTGCGTCACGTCTGACCGATGAGGAGCAGCGGTTAATAAAAGCAAAAAGCTAAAACAATGGTTGAAAGAAATTTGCGTAAGACAAGGATCGGGGTTGTAAAAAGCAACAAGATGGATAAGACCGTCACGGTCTCTGTTGAAAGGAAGGTCAAGCACCCGATCTACGGGAAGTTTGTAAAGAAGACCACCAGCTTCCACGCTCATGATGAGAAGAACGAGTGCACGGTCGGTGACGTCGTGAAGATCATGGAGAGCCGTCCGCTGAGCAAAACGAAGCGCTGGCGCCTGGTAGAGGTGGTAGAGAAGGCGAAATAAGGCAGTATTACTATTATACTTATACTTTTCATCCGCCGGGAGGCGGATGGACTTAAAAGCTAATAAAATGATTCAGCAAGAAAGCAGGTTAAATGTAGCTGATAACAGCGGCGCCAAGGAAGTGTTAGTTATCCGGGTATTGGGTAACAGCGGACAGGACTATGCCGGTATCGGGGACAAGATCGTTGTGACGGTGAAGGATGCTTTGCCTTCGGGTGGCGTCAAGAAGGGCACTGTGGCCAAGGCGGTGATTGTCCGGACGAAGAAAAAATTACGTCGCAAGGATGGCAGCTATATCAGCTTCGATGATAATGCTGTCGTATTGCTGAATGCCTCTGACGAGCCGCGCGGTACCCGTATTTTCGGACCTGTCGCCAGGGAATTGCGTGACAAGGGATATATGAAGATCATCTCCCTGGCGCCGGAAGTGCTGTAAAACTTTTTGCTAATTTCCGCCGCAGGCGGGTAAAGTCAAATAAAATGAGTAACAGGTTCAAACCCAAGTTTAATATCAAGAAAGGTGACAACGTGGTTGTGATCACCGGAGACGATAAGGACCCGAAGAAGGCCCGGAAAGTCCTGGAAGTTTATCCTGACGAGGCGAAAGTCCTTGTTGAAGGGGTGAATATCGTGACCAAGCACACCAAACCTTCTGCACAGAATACCAAGGGTGGTATCATCAAGAAGGAAGCTCCGATCCATATCTCGAACATCCTGTTGTGGGATGCGAAGAGCGGAGGCGCTACGAAGGTAACGCGCAGCCGGGAGGACGGAAAATTAGTACGCATCGCTAAAAAATCAGGGGAGGTCATCAAATGAGTACCGCAAAATACACTCCGCGTCTGGCAGAAAAGTACAAGAAGGAAGTTGTACCTGCCCTTATGAAGAAATTCAATTACGGCAGCATCATGCAGGCGCCGAAACTGGAGAAGATCTGTATCAATCGTGGTGTCAACGGCGCCGTCACCGATAAGAAGCTGGTGGAAGTAGCGGTAGAAGAGTTGACGATGATCACCGGTCAGAAGGCCGTGACGACTCAGTCGAAGAAGGATATCTCCAACTTCAAGCTGCGTAAGAACATGCCGATCGGCGCACGGGTGACGCTGCGTGGAGAGAAGATGTTCGAGTTTTTGGACAGGCTTGTATCTACTGCGTTGCCCCGGGTAAGGGATTTCAAAGGTATCAATGAGAAATCCTTCGATGGACGTGGTAACTATACGCTGGGTATCACCGAGCAGATCATCTTCCCCG
>PMUF01000045.1 GCA_003167015.1 Chitinophagaceae bacterium
ATGTATGCAACTTTTTCGGAAATATAGCAGCCGATATTTTATTGCGATCCTCGGCCTTTTTTTCGGCTTGACGGCAGCCCATGCTCAGAATGGCGGGCAGGTAACGGCGCTGGCGGTCCTTGACGGCAGCATTCACCAGATCCGGCCTGACTCTTCCATCACGGTACTGGATTCGGCCTTTTTCAACCCTGCCAATGCCGGCAAGATCGACAGTAATTATGGTGTTCAGAACCAGGTTACCCTGATGATCAACGAGGCATCGACATTATATTTCCGGACCGCTTTTTCCGTGACGGTGACCTTGCATATCTCTTATACCAATGCAAAAGGCGATACTGCTTCGACCACTCGCAATTTTACGGTCGGATATGACTCCACTGGTACGTACAATGGCCGCAGCACTTTCCTCTTCTATGGTGCCCACCAGGTCACAGTCCAGGTCCTTTCCGATTCCAGCAACGTCACCACCTGGGACCCCACCAGTGTCCTCCTGATCGAGAACCAACTAACCACGACACCGGGATATATCTTCAGCTGTACCAACACAGTCACCAATATCACCGTCGCTTCGGTATCTGATACGGCCGACGAACTTCCGGTCAGCTGGACACCTGTTCAGGGAGCCAATCAATATGACCTGGAATGGACCTTTGTAGATTCCAGCGCGCTGGCGGATACGACCAGGGGATACTGGCGCTATGGTCCGCCCCCCTATAACCCCACGCTTATCTTCCGTAATAATGCCACCCGGATCACCACGACAGGCACTTCGTACAATATCCCGCTCATCTTTGACAATACGGGGACGGTATTCATTCGGGTGCGCCCGGTTCAGACCGCGGTTAACAGCTATGTTGTAACTAATGCTATCTGGAGCTCAGATCCTTCACCTGCTGTCATGGGCAGCTTTACATTCCGGGGGCATGAGCGGCCGCTGAACTGGCAGTCCAATATCAGCTTCGCCGAGGAAGGCAAGCGAAAGGTGGTCGTCCAATACTACGATGGCAGCCTCCGTGGCCGACAGGCTGTCACCAAAGACAATACCACCAATACAACGACCGTTGGCGAGACCTATTATGACTACCAGGGCCGGCCTGCTGTCCAGGTGATGCCGACGCCGACGCTCAAGACGATCATCCATTACACCCCGAACTTCAATCTCGATTTCAACGGAGGGGGATATAGCCAGTCCGATTTCGATACCTTACCGCCTACCGCCACCTTTTGCGATATTCATGCCGATTCGATGAACAATACGGCCGGCGCCAGCCAGTACTATTCGCCCAACAACCCACAAGCTTCGGTTGGCCTCAACCAGTTCATTCCTGATGCTCATAATTATCCCTTTACGGAGACGGAGTATATGCCGGACAATACGGACAGGATCAAACGGCAGGGTGGAGTAGGGCCTTATCACCAGCGGGGAACGGGACACGAGACGAAATATTTCTACGGAACACCCGATCAAAATGAACTAGATGCCCTGTTCGGAACAGAAGTAGGTGACAAATCACATTATTTTAAGAATATGGTCCGGGACGCCAATGGCCAATATAGCGTCAGCTATGTGGACATGCATGGCAGGACTATTGCGACAGCGCTGGCTGGTATCCCGCCTGCTTCTACAAGTCCTCTTCCGTCGTATGGCAGCAAGACAATTACCGAGACGCTGGCCGATTCCAACTCCGTTGCCATTATCGGACAAAGTATGGTCAGTCAGAAGAGCCTGATGGTTCCGATGGCGGACACGTTCTACTTCAATTATAATTTTCTGCCGGACGTAGATAACAATGCCAATTGCCAAAATCAAAACATTTGCTATACCTGCCGGTATGATCTCAATATTACCATTACCGACAATTGTAATAACCAGCTCTTGCCCGGGGCGCAACCGTATACGGTCACGAAGCAGAACTTCTCTCTGTCTTCCCTGCGTAATTCCTGTGTAGATTCGAGCATGAGTCTTAATTTCTCCCTGATCTTACCCGAAGGAAGCTATACGATCACCAAGACATTGACGGTCGATCCCAACGTGTATGATTTTTACCGCGACAGCATCTACCTGCCCAATAATACCTGCACAACCGTCAGCCAGTTCATTAGCCAGCAACTGACAGTAGCCCAGGCGGCCAATAGTACCTGTGCGCCCAGCTGTGCCATCTGCCAGGCCAGTGTCGGTTCTTTCAGCAATTATCTGGCTAGCTATAACCAGGCCATTGGACTCAGCGCTACAGATACGACCTATCAGACGGAGGCCAATGCTTCCTGGCAGGCGGCGTTGTCCGCCTGTGCTCCTTTATGTCAGACGACGACGGCTGCCAATGACATCGAAAATGCCATGTTGCAGGACATGACCCCGCCCTACGGCCAGTATGCCGATACGTCCGAAAACCCCGGAGCGGACATCTATTCTATCTTCTATGTGAAGCCTCCTGCCAACGCGAACGATACCTCGGATTACCAGCCTTTATATACCTTGCCGCAGATTGCTTATCTCGGTGAGAACGGCCTGCCCGACAGCGCCTATGATGCCCGGTCGGGATTGATGGTCACCCCCAACGAGTTGACGCCTGCTGAATTTGCGCAGGCCTTCCGGCCGTCCTGGGCCAATTCGTTGTTGCCTTATCACCCTGAGTATTGCAAGCTGCAGGTAATGTTTAACAATAGCGCCAGCCTATACTATGACCGGCGGATGGAGGGAATCAATACCTATCAGCAGGCGGTGGATTCAGGCTTTATCAATCCTACGGGTACTTTCTCCCAATATGGCAGCAATACCGGTAATGTCGATCCGCTGATGTCCGTACTCGGTACGCAGCTGACCAGCATGGTGACCGGTTATAAGAAGCTTTCCAATATCAATACAACGCTGAATCTCTGGGAGTTTGCCTGTATGACGGTGACCTGCGATTCCGGAAGCGCCAATTCGTGTATAACTAATTATGCGGATGGTACTACTCCGGCTTTCAACAATACCATGTGTACTGGCGATCTTGACCAGGCCTGGCGGAATTTCCGCGAACTATACCTTGGAGCCAAACAGGAGCTGTTCTATGCCAACCTGCTGAGCGACAACGCGATGAAATCGAACCCCTGCACTCCCAATAACAGCAGGGCGTATAAATCGGTGCCCAAGCTCTCGACGCTGCTTTCCGGGCAGTACCGGCCGCAATTCAGCGATGCGAATACGAGTCTCAGCTATAACGGCCTTGGCAACTACAATAATGTCTCGTCTTCCGCTACGGCCAGCAATCTGCAGGCCCAGACCCAGGTCAGCCTCGACAGCTTTTATACGGCCAATATCAATGCTGATACAACACAATGGCTGCAGCAACTGTCGGCTTGTACGGTGTATAACCAATCGGATCTTCATACGATCATTATCCAGGGCATGATTGCGCTGGCCCGGCAGGCCTGCGACAGCGCGCATCCGTTTGGTGCCAGCACGCTGCCCCCGGGTCAGACGATCACGGTAGAAGGCATCTCCTGTACCAGCTTCCGGGATATCATCAATCATTACAACCAGCTGAACAATATCACCGACACCCTGGATTGCAATGCCGAGGTGATCACCTCTCCCTTACCGTATGGTAATCAGCCGATCTATAGCAATGAACCGGTGCTGATACGCCCCTCCGACTGCGAGTGCGGCCTGATCAACAATTTGTACCTTCAATATACCGTCGCGGGGTATGGTGATGCTTCATTCGCAGCCTGGTTGTTGCGCACTCACCAGATCGTAATGGCCGATTCCGACCTGACTACCCTGCGGACGATGTGTAGCAATACCACTAATTCCGCGACCTGTAATTATCTGTCCAAACCGACCTTCCTGCCACCGGCTATGCAATGTTATTCAGGGAATACCTGTTCCTCCTGCCAGACAATAGACTCCTTGTATACTTTATATAAGCAGACATACCCCACTGATACGCCTTCCATAGTTTCCAATACCGACACTGCCCAGGTACAGAAGAATATCATGTTCCAGAACTTCATGAACAACCGGCTCGGATATAATCTGCAGGCCTGGCAGTATATACAGTTCATGGATACCTGTGCGGTGCATTCGGCCGATACGACCACCACGTCGAGTTGTACGCCGGCGACAATTGCGCAGTTATTCAATACGGGCGGCACGGATGTTATGTCCGATATGAAGAAGACTGCCGATGGCGGGTATATCCTGGTGGGGAGCACGACCGCACAAACCGCAGGCGGCCTGGACGCCTATGTCATTCGATATGACCAGGCAGGGAATGTTCAATGGGCAAAGAAGCATGGTGGCACCGGCGATGACTATTTTTCCAAGGTGCGTGTCACTTCTGACAATGGCTATATAGCCATCGGCACCACATTCTCTACAGCCAATTCAAATAACGAAATGCTGATTGTGAAGATGGATGCCAATGGGGACACCCTCTGGGAGAGGACTATTGGGTTTGTCGGGTCTGCCGGGGAGTTCGGGTATGATATTATTCAGACAAGCGACCATGGCTATGCTGCGGTCGGCGATCATAACTATAACAATGAAACCGACCAGGGTTCCGGCGATATGCTTGTCGTTAGATTGGACAGCACCGGCAATGTGCTCTGGTCAAAGGCATTGGGTACCACCACCAGCGATGATGGTTACGGCGTGGCTCAGATCGGAGATACCCTCTTTGTAACCGGCCGTAACTATCAAGGATCATACTACTATGGCGGCTTATATAAACTTACAGCAGATGCCGGAATAGTATTCGACTCAGTATATCTGAATTACAATTCCGGGGATACAACCATCACTTTCTCGGAACTATATCCAACAAGTACCGGATATAAGATTAATGCCTCCAGCAATTACAGATATGTTGCCAGCGGAGGCCGGCTTGCGGTGACGGACATCTCTTTCAATGACCAGCTGCAAGACTACACGAGCTTCAATACTCCACCCGCCACTACAGGTTCAGGCCAATACACCAATTCATCCGCATTCCTCCCCACTTCGGACGGTGGATACCTGATTGGTGAAACGGGCACGAATACTCAAAACATCTATTGGGAAAAAATGAGCGCTGCCGGGACAGTGAGCTGGTACAAACAAACTACTTTGTCCGGCACTCAGTCGCTGGGGACGATAAACCAGAATGCCGATGGTAGCTACACAGCGCTCGGTGCAGATAATGGTAATGCCATGTTGCTGTTCCTGTCCGATACCGGCACGACAAGATGCTACGATAGTACAGTGTACCTTTCAATAGCTAACCCATCGGTTGTCATCACCTCACCGCCGCCAGCTGCAAGTGTTGATAGCTTTATTATGAGCCGCTATCCGGATACCACATTGACGGAAGTTTCCCTGAACGTTACTAATACAGCCATTACCTGTGCCGGCAGCAACAACTGCTACACTATTTACAACGGCCCATTACTCTGCGGTAAGGCGGCTCCGTTACTGCCATCAATCCCTACCGACAGCACTACTGCCTGTACAGACAGTACTTTCTTCTCGGTGACCAACGGAACGGCGTTATATAATACCTATACCGACTCTCTGACCGGCGGCTTTGAGCAGAACTACCTCGCTGTCTGTATGAAGGCATACAAGCACGAAAGTTTCACCGTCACCCATACCCAAAGCGAATATCATTATACCTTATATTACTACGACCAGGCTGGTAATCTGCTAAAGACTGTTCCACCTGCCGGCGTCGCGGAAAATACCGATAGTACATGGCTCAGTGAGGTCAGGGCGGCTCGCGCGGCGGGCACAGTCCTCGTGCCCAATCATACCCTGATTGCCAATTATCGATACAATACGCTCAACCAAGTTGTGGCGCAGCAGTCTCCTGACGGTGGCACCAGCGACTTCTGGTATGATAGGCTGGGACGATTGGCCTTGACGGAAAACAGTAAGCAACGACCCAATAGTCAGTATAGCTATACTCAATATGATTACATTAATCGTATTGTGCAGGTAGGTCAATTGATTAGTACTGTACCAATCACTGATACGATTAGCAGGAATGATTCGACCCTGCTGGCATGGGAGAATAATGCCATGCCTTCGGCCGACCAGATCACGGTAACAGCGTATGACACAGCTGCCTATGCCATTATTCCGGAACTTTCGCCTGTCAATCTACGTAATCGTGTCGCCTGGACGGCCTTATACAACCATGCTGCTGACCTGCTCGATAGTTCAGACAATCATGCAGCTGCGACATATTATAGTTATGATGTCCTGGGAGATGTCGATACTTTGGTGCAGGATTTCAAGCAGGGGTCCATGGCGAGCGCCGGTAATCGGTTCAAGAAAACCGTGTATAATTTTGACATCTTCAGTAGTAAAGTTAACCAGATCAATTATCAGCATGGATCAGCTGATGCCTTCTATCATAATTATCTCTATGATGCGGAGAACAGGATCACCAATGTGCAGAGCAGTACGGATAGTATCAACTGGGATAATGATGCCTTTTACAGTTATTATCCGCATGGTCTGTTGGCGCGAACAGTTTTGGGACAACAGCAGGTGCAGGGCATCAACTATGCCTATACCATCCAAGGATGGCTAAAAGCGATCAACCCGACGCCCGATACGGCAGGATCATTTACCTTGCGACCTGACAGTAGCACCAATGTAGTGGCTAATACGGCGTATAACCTATTGCTGGATTATTTCAATGGGGATTATAATCCCATCAGCACCACCGCCGGCCCCGATAGTGCGGTCAGCTCCGTGTTGGGCAATGATTATCGACCGTTGTATAATGGCAATATCAGCAGCATGGGAGCCCGGATCAGGAATCTGAATAATCCGCTTTTGTATGCTTATCAGTATGACCAGCTAAACCGGCTGATCCATATGGATGCCTGGAACCGACCCGGTACGACCTGGAGCACAATAACCATGGTTCCCGATTTCCAGGAGAATGTTGCTTATGACCCGAATGGTAATATCACAAAGTATAAACGTAATGGTAATAATACCTTTGCCGGCCAGCCGCTGGCGATGGACAGCCTCAATTATTTCTATACAGCAGGTACCAACCAGCTGGATCATATTGCCGATTCCGTCCCAACGGCTTACCCGGGCTACAATGATCTTACCAGCCAGTCAGCAGGTAACTACCAGTATGATTCTATTGGCGAATTGACAGCCGATGCGGCATCAGGTATAGCCAGTATTACGTGGACAGTCTATGGCAAGATCGCCAGCATTACGAAGGCTAACGATACGACCATTCTGTTTACCTATGACGCTGGTGGTAACAGGATCAGTAAATCCGTTGTGCATGCCGGTGACACTCTCACTACCTGGTACGTTCGGGATGCGCAAGGAAATACTTTGAGCATTTACACTTACGGCGATCCGACCGTTAGCGGTAAGGACCTGACTCAGACAGAGTTGGATATTTATGGCGCCGGTCGTCTGGGTATCTGGAAGCGGAATGTGAACGTGGCTATTAATATACCTCCCACAACTGATTCCATGCCCTTGTTGGGAATGGGAGATAGTATTATCTTTACCAGGGGTAATAAGCTCTTTGAACTGACGAACCATTTAGGGAATGTCTTGTCCACGATCAGCGACAAACGCTTTGGTGTCTCTACGGATGACAGCACTGTTACCTACTTCAATCCGGAGGTGGTCAGCGCGAATGACTACTACCCCTTCGGGTCTCTGGAGCCTTATAGGGCTTATGCAGAAGCTAATTCAACAGGTTATCGATATGGATTCAATGGAAAGGAAGATGATAATGAAGTGAAGGGGGAAGGAGATCAGCTTGATTATGGAATGCGAACTTATGATCCTCGTGTGGGCCGGTTCATGAGCGTCGATGCTTTGACATCAAATTATCCTAATTGGACTCCTTATCAATTCGCGGGTAATTCGCCGGTATGGGCAAAAGACATCGACGGAAATGAATCAGACAGGCCTACAGATCCACCCAACTCAGAAGACAAAGGTTCCAATCAAGGGGGAGGGGGAAGTAAAAATAATGACCAATCCTCTCTTCCGGAGGTAGTGGTTACAGGCAAAAAGAAAAAAGAGCAATTGAACAGGCCGCAACCTCGTGGATTTGTTGTATTACCAAACCTGGATCAGCATCGGAATTCGCTTGGATTTGAATATAGCGGGACTTCGTATACTAGTCTTTTTAATAAGAATAAGACATTTCGATATAGTCAACAGGACTATCAAAATATGAATCTTGGTCTGGGCATCATCCCTACGGATTTAGGTCTGGGTAACAAAAAAGGTACAATCGATGAACCTGCAGCTGATTTCGTATTTTACTATTCAAGAACCGTTGGAAACTTCATTGACAAGTATGGCCTGACCTGGTATCATATGAAACCTAATGCTTTTGATAATATCTATTTGCAAAACGGCTACACTTTATTAGGTGGATTTTATGGGATGGAAAGAGGATTGTTCAGTTATAATAATCTAGTAAGGGTCAATATTAGAGCCTCGATTGCAGCAGGCCCCATGTTTTCAAAACCTACAAATAATACTACCATGCTGCCTTTATATGGATATAATGGAAGCTATCAGGTCGCGGGGGTGGGTTCGACCGCATCATTTGGTCTAACCGTGCAGGTAATTAATGCAATATCTTTGATTTTTTCTTACAGTGTTCATGGTAGTATAACAAACGCGTTTGCAAATGGTCCTAATGAGACTGGGCATAGGGAGACACTTCTCGCTGGTTCGCCTAGTTGGGGGGTAAAGATAAATATCGCTCTTACAAAAAAATAAACCTGATGAATTTAAAAGGGGGTATAATCTTTTTATTGCTGATGGGCATTTTTCGGGAAAATTTATGGGCGCAGGTTTACCATAAGGTTTCTTTAGGTATGACGACAGGATACCGGTATGATAATAGCAGTATCTATGCTGAATATGCTTTTTGTTCAAAATTTGATATTGCCGCGGAAGGTGTGTTGAATAAATACGTTGGCGTAGGATATGGCTTGGGAGCTTATTATTATTGTTATCCCTTGCATAATAAGGGCTGGTCTGTTTTAACCGGATGCATTTTCTCAAGGGTTGTTGGATCTGATTTTTCGATTGAACGGACTAGTGGAAATGGCGCCAGCGAGAATACCTTTTTTGATGTTAGCGGTGCGAGCTATTTAATCCCAACAGTTGGGGCCAGATTTGATGTGGGGGGTGAGACTGAAGATAAAAAAAACAAACGTAAAGGCGTCTTATCTTTGTTTCTGAGGATAGGATATAGAATTGCTTTGGATGCGCCATCTTATGTCACCTATGTGTCAGGTCCTCCCGATTCGGGGGATCAGAAGAATATACAAAGGGATGTAAATAAGGGAATGGGATTTTCAATTGGTTTTTCAATGTATATTGGGAAAAAAGAGAAAGTATGAATAAAGCTCTGCTAACAGTATTTCTTCATTTTTTTGTTACAGCTGCCCTGTATTCTCAAAACAAAGGCGACAGCACTTACTATAATAAGGCATTTGATTACTACGGCAAGGGCAATTATGTTGAGGCCATTAATGATTTTTCCTTGTCAATAAAGTCAGGGTATAAGCCTATGAAGAGTTACATGTATCGAGGGGCCACCAAAATGGTGCTTAAGCGGTATAGAGAGGCGAGGGCAGACCTCCTTATCGCTTTTCGAATGGATGCTTCAAATGATTATGTTAATTTCCTGCTTGGCCGCCTCGACTATTTCGAACATAAAAATGATTCGGCTATATTTTTTTGCAGGAGAGCGATAATGATCGACTCCACGGATGCCGACTATTTTGATTGCATCGGTTTGTCATATGCCGCCGAGAATAACTTTTACGAAGCCGTCAAGAGCGCTGATAGGGCAATCAGTCTGAGCCATAACAACCCAATTTATATCAATAATAGAGGAATGATTAAAATGTCCATGGGATCATACGATGATGCTCTACATGATTTCAATGTCGAGCTTGAAAATGATCCGGGCGATGAAACGGCTTTAGCTAATATAGCATTTTGCCATTATAAATTAGGTGACAACAACCAGGCATTGCAGATTTGCCAACAAGTGCTTCAGAAAGATCCAGACATGCCCTATGCTATATTGGTTAGAGGTCAGGTATATTATGATTTGAAACAGCAGGCTAATGCATGCGCTGATTTTACTCGCCTATCGCATTTGTCGGGAGAATATGGGGAAAAAGGAAAAGAAGCTCTACGCAAGTACTGCCATTAAATAATTGGTAGCTACAGGTAGAATTTTATTTCGAATTGCACCACTATTTGAGCTTTTGCATGATGATGCAACAACGAAGAAGCTAAATGGGCAGATTGTACCAGGTTTCTCCGGAGGGGTTTCTTTGCAATGAACAAAGCGGATACTGCTCATTCCAATAATCTTTGATGCCCTATGCTTGAAGTTTTAATTTATACAACACCATGCATAACCTATTCCTAAACTCTCGCAAACCGTTGGATCAAGGCATCTTTACTATTCTATTTCTGCTGGTTTTTTTGTCAGCAACAACGAGCCTCCGAGCCCAGGTCCACCCGACCCCCTTGGTCTCCTGCGCCATCAGTGGCTCGACCACCGCGACCTATGGCAGCACGGTGACCTACACTTTAGACTGCTCGACCGGATCGGCTACCAACTGGAGCTGCACCTGCGGAACCATCACAGCCGAAACCTCCACCAGCGTGACCATCGAGTACAATGATATCGGCTGTAGCTCGGCAGTTATTACGGCCATCGGCACCACTGCCACAAAGACCGTCACCATCACCGGTGTCCCTGTCGCACTGAACGGCGGTACTATCAGCAACCCCTCCCAGTCCATCGACTACGACACAGTTCCCGCCGAGATCATCGCCTCCGCCGCCAGCGGCGGCAGCTGCAGCGGCAGCTACTCGTATCAGTGGTACTCGTCGACAAATAACAGCACCTTCACCGCCATCTCCGGAGCAACCGGCCAGGACTACCAGCCCGGCGTTCTGACAGTGACGACCTACTTCAAACGCCTCACCACCTGCGGCAGCAGCACCGCCTATACCACCAACACGGCAACTGTGACCGTTTATAGCCAATTGACCGGTGGAACCATCAGCCCGGCAAGCGAATCGATCAACTACAATACCTCCCCCGGTACCCTTACCTTAAGCGGAGTATCGGGTGGCAACGGAACGTATTCTTATCAATGGCTAAGCTCGACCAACGACAACAGCTTTTCCACCATCAGCGGTGCTACCTCTACCACTTATACCCCGCCGGCCTTGACCACTACCACCTACTATGTCGTCAATGTTTACAGCAATGGCATCATTGTGAATAGTTCCGTAGCTACCATCACCGTCTACGGTGCCCTGGCAGGTGGCAGCATCAGCCCATCTGCCCAAACGATCAACTACAATACTACGCCGTCCGTCATGACTCTCAACGGAGTGTCCGGCGGAAACGGAACCTATACCTATCAATGGCAAAGCTCCCCTAATAACAGCACCTGGAGCAATGCCAGCGGAACTTCCACAACCTATACCCCCGGCGCGCTCACCGCGACCACTTACTATCGGGTTCGGGTTATCAGCAACGGCGATACTGCCTACAGCAGTTCTGCTGAAATTACCGTTTATCCTGTCCTGCAAGGCGGCACGATCAGCCCGGCTTCACAAACCATCAATTATGACGCTACTCCCTCAACCCTTACTCTGAGCGGAGTATCCGGCGGAAGCGGCACTTATACCTATCAATGGCAGAGCTCACCCGATAATAGCACCTGGACAAATATCGGCAGCGCCACCTCATCCTCTTATACCCCCGGCGCATTAACCGCTACTACCTATTACCGCGTCGTCGTGACCAGTAATGGTGGTACTGCCAACAGCACATCGGCGACCGTGACGGTATACCCGGCCATCCAGGGCGGGACGATCAGCCCGGCCTCACAGGGGATTAATTATAATACGACTCCCTCGACCCTAACCCTAAGCGGGGTATCCGGCGGCAATGGCACCTATACCTATCAATGGCAAAGCTCACCGGACAACAGCACCTGGACGAATATCAGCGGAGCCACCACCACCACCTATTCTCCCGGTGCATTGACTGCTACGACCTATTATCGTGTTGTAGTAACCAGCAACGGCGCGACCACCAGTAGCGCCTCGGCAACAGTAACCGTCTATCCCACTCTACAAAGCGGGAGCATCAGCCCGTCGTCCCAGGCGATCAATTATAACACCGCGCCTTCAACATTGACATCGAGTGGTGTTTCCGGTGGTAGCGGCACCTATACGTATCAATGGCAAAGCTCGCCGGATAACAGCACCTGGACGAATATCACCGGAGCCACTTCATCCTCTTATTCTCCCGGTGCATTAACGGCTACGACCTATTATCGTTTGGTAGTAACCAGTAATGGCGTATCCGCTAACAGCGCCTCGGCGACAGTAACAGTGTATACCGCTTTACAAGTCGGTAGCATCAGCCCGTCCACACAAACTATCAGCTATAATACGACTCCCTCCGCCTTAACAGTCGGCGGCATTTCCGGCGGCAGCGGCAGCTATACATACCAATGGCAAAGTTCTCCGGATAACAGCACATGGACGAATATCAGCGCGGCTACCTCCGCCACCTATGCCCCGGGCGCCCTGACCGCGACTACCTATTACCAGGTTATCGTAACCAGCAACGGCGCTTCCGTTACCAGCAGCAACAGCGCCGTGGTCAATGTTTGCCCGGCTTTACTAGGCGGCAGCATTTCCCCTTCGACCCAGACTATCAATTATGGAACTGCTGGTTCGGCCCTAACGTTGAGCGGCGTTTCCGGCGGCTGCAGCGGCTATACCTATCAATGGCAAAGTTCTCCGAATGACGCCACCTGGACCAATATCACCGGCCAGACCGGAACCAGCTTTACTCCGGCTTCTCAAACGGCTACTACCTATTACCAGGTTGTCATTACCAGCGGCAGCTCGACCGCTAATTCATCGGCCGCTACGATTAGCGTCTATCCGCAATTACAAAGCGGCAGTATTACCTCACCTTCGCAATCGATTAACTATAATACAACGCCTTCACCCCTGACGGCCAGCGGAGCTTCGGGTGGTAGTGGCACTTATACATATCAATGGCAAAGCTCGACGAACAACAGCACCTGGACGAATATCAGCGGCGCCACCTCATCAACTTATTCTCCCGGAGCGCTGACTACCTCTACTTACTATCAACTCGTCGTGACCAGCAATGGCGTATCTGCTACCACCGGCAGCGTGGAAATTACGGTCTATCCCGCTCTGCAGGCCGGTACGATCAGCCCTGCCAGTCAATCCATTCCCTCGAATACCACCCCTTCATCCCTGTCTCTGACGGGAGTTTCGGGCGGTAACGGTAGCTATAGTTATGTTTGGCAAGCGTCAACCGATGACGTCAACTGGAGTAATGCCGGAAGCACGACTACCAGCTTTTCACCTGGCACGCTGACAGCTAATACTTATTACCGGGTAGCGGTGACCAGTAATGGGCAGACTTTGTATAGCGGTATTGCTTCGGTGACTTCTTCACTCTCCGCCGGCGTGATAAGCGGCCCCGGGTCGCCAATCGGCTACGGCACCTCGCCCGGCACTTTGGGTAGTAGCCAGCCCGCGGGCGGTGGAACCTGTACCAATTATAGCTACCAATGGCAGTATAGTCTGAACGGCTCGACCTGGTATAATCTTCCAAATGCCACCGGGGCCAGCTATTCCTCGACCCCTCTGACCACTTCGATCTACTTCAGACGGCAGGTGACCTGTAGCGGTGCAACCGCTACGTCCAATGCCCTGTATGTCCAGGTTAATAGCCAGTCCCAGTCAACGAGTTGTCCGATAGGCCAACAATAAACCCAATAACCATAAACTGCAATTCATGAAGCTTTATTTGTTTCTCATCCTCAGCCTCCTAACCTGCAATTCCATTTTTGCCCAGACTCCTTACGTCTACACCATCAAAGCTGACAGCGTTAAGCTGACCGGATGTGACTCGGATGAGCTAATCATCGAAAATCATACGCAGAACGTGCCGGGTTTTCTGTTCAATACCGGCAATGGACGGACCCAATTTCGCAGAGGATTGCTGAACTTGGGCGGAGGAGCTTATCAGATCGGGGCGGACACGCTTAACGTACCTACTAATGCCTGGTTGCAGGGCGGCAATGCGTTTGGCACTACCGGAATACTGGGCACGCTGGATAATAACCACCTCGATTTCTATACGAATCATACGCGGGCCGCCCGCTTGGATAGCTTGGGCAACTTATTGCTGGGAACGACCACCAGCGGAAACTTTAAGCTGGATGTAGCAGGGACCGCCCGTGTTAGTAGCTACTTAGATGTTACAGCAGGAGATAGTTATGATGTTCAGATTTTTCCTTATAACGGCGAGTATTGGGGCTCTTATGGGTCCTCCATTTTCTTTGGTAATATATACGCATCGATCGGCGTACTCAGGACTCCGCTAGGCACCATTCCGGCTAATTCGATGGTCATCGGCGGGACATCTCCAAACACCGAGACAGCTATCTGCGATTATAACTATAATCCCGTTTTTGTCGCTGGAGGAAGTGGCAATGCGACTATCAACGGAGGTTATTCCGGTATAAGTCAGGGTGGCTCAGGCGGCGGGGGAAACTCCAATGCATTTGATTTTGTCATTAACGGCTGTCGTGGCACTGGAGCCGGGCTTCCCGGTGATATCCTTTTTTCAACCGGCACCTCCCAGGACTCGAGTGCGGGCATTCATCCGATGACTGCTCGCTGGTTTATCAAAGGCGGCACCGGGAATTTATCCAACACTTCTACCCCAACTTCTTCCCTTGATATCACCGGAGCAACCGGTTACTCCCAATTCCGGCTCCGGACAAGCTACACCCCGACCTCTACCTCCGATACCAACGGGAACACCGGAGATTTCTCCTGGGACAGTAGTTATTTTTACATCAAAACACCGTCAGGATGGATGCGGGCAGCATTGTCTACTTTTTAGTAAATTAGACTCATGTATCCCAGGATAAAATTGCTTCAGGGCGACATCACCAGAATCAAGGTCGACGCTATCGTCAACGCCGCCAATACTTCCCTGCTGGGAGGTGGTGGGGTCGACGGCGCCATCCACCGTGCCGGTGGCCCGGCTATCCTGGAGGAATGTCAAAAGATCCGCGACCGCCAGGGCGGCTGCAAGGCCGGCGAAGCCGTCATTACCACCGGCGGCCGTCTCCCCGCAAAATATGTTATCCATTCTGTCGGCCCGGTCTGGAATGGCGGTACTCATCACGAAGAAGAATTGTTGGCCTCCGCCTATCGGAATAGTCTGCTGCTGGCGGTCGAACACGAAATAAAGACGATAGCCTTCCCCAATATCAGCACTGGTATCTATCATTTCCCAAAAGATAAAGCTGCGGCTATAGCAGTCGCTACGGTGTCGGAATTTCTTATGGAGCATGACGAGTTGAAGCAGGTGATTTTTGCCTGTTTTGACCGCGAGAATTATGAGTTGTATGAAGAGATACTACAAATCCATTAACCTAAACCCCTTCCCTCCGCGTAACCCTCTCCCCCCCGTCTCCACCACACAGCATTCATTTTCGGGATCATGTTCGAAGAACAATACATATCCACCGGCCGCAGCCTCACTCAGAAAAGCCTTCTTCTCCTTCAACGTCGTCAGGGGAAACATATCATAAGCCATCACATAAGGAATAGGAATATGCCCGATCGAAGGCAGCAGGTCCGCCATGAACACCACCGTCTTGCCTTTATAACTGATCTGCGGCAGCATCATCGCATCGGTATGCCCATACGCCATCCGCACGGAGAGCCCCGGGATAATGACGTCAGCAATCGTCTCCAACTGGCCCGAAACAACACCGACGGTGTCGGACTGCAACCCACCGCGTACACCCGCCGTCCCACCGCCGGAGCCACCCGTGGGAGCCCTCGCCGCGGCAGTCAAATCCACAAATCGCAGCCGTCCGCTGTCTTCTATCGGCAGAATATTCTCGCGCAGAAACGACGCCTTCTCCCGGTCATTCGGCTCCGTCGCCCATTTCCAATGACGGGAATGCGACCAGTAGGTGGCATTGCGAAAAGCGGGAACGAGCCTGGCATCAGGACCGGAGCCATCGCGCACAATACTGCCGCCACAATGATCGAAATGCAGATGCGTCAGCAGCACATCGGTAATATCGTCGCGGCGAAAGCCGCAATTAGCCAGCGACTTGTCCAGCGTATCGTCCCCATGTAAATAATAATGACTGAAGAATTTCGCATCCTGCTTATCGCCGATGCCATTGTCCACCAGGATCAGCCGCCCGCCATCCTCGATCAGCAG
>PMUF01000385.1 GCA_003167015.1 Chitinophagaceae bacterium
GGGCGGGATATGGGGGTGTTTATCGGGCCGGGTCGTGGCTCGGCGGCGGGAAGTGTGGTGGCGTATTGTATTGGCATTACCAATATCGATCCGATAAAATATAATCTGCTGTTCGAACGGTTTTTGAACCCGGACCGGAAGTCGATGCCGGATATCGACACGGATTTTGATGATGAAGGCCGGCAAAAGGTGATCAATTATGTCGTAGGGAAATATGGGAAGAACCAGGTGGCGCAGATCGTGACCTATGGTACGATGGCGGCTAAGATGAGCATCAAGGATGTGGCGCGCGCACTGGACCTGCCCCTGCCGGAAAGCAATGCCCTGGCAAAGCTGGTGCCGGACCGGCCGGGGATCGAGCTCAAGCGGGTGTTGCACGCCCCCATGACAAGCAAGGACGGAGAGAAATCCTTAGAGGAAAAAGATGGAGTCGGGGCGGATGATCTGGCGAACGTCAAACTGATCCGGGATATATATAAGGGAGACGATATCCGAAGCCGTGTCCTGCATGAAGCCGAGCGCCTGGAAGGTTCGGTACGAAACACAGGACTTCATGCGGCCGGGATCATCATTGCCCCGGGCGATCTGATGAGCATTCTACCCGTCTGCACAGCCAAGGACTCGGACCTGCTGGTCACCCAGATCGAAGGCAGCGTGATCGAAGAGGCCGGCGTCATCAAAATGGACTTTCTCGGCCTCCGAACGCTGAACATCCTCAAGACAGCGCTCGAACTGATCAAGGAAAATCACGGCGTCGAGATCGTCATCGACGATGTCCCGCTGGACGATGCAAAGACCTTCGAACTATACCAGCGAGCAGAAACCATCGGTACGTTCCAGTTTGAAAGTCCCGGGATGCAGAAATACCTCAAAGACCTCAAGCCGGATAAATTCAATGACCTCATCGCCATGAACGCCCTGTACCGGCCCGGCCCTATTGCCTATATCCCCAACTATATCGACCGCAAACATGGCCGCGAGCCAATCGTTTTCGACCTCCCGGAAATGGAAGAATACCTGGGTGATACGTATGGGATCACCGTCTACCAGGAACAGGTGATGCTGCTGGCTCAAAAGCTGGCAGGATTCAGCAAAGGCGATGCGGATGTCCTTCGTAAGGCAATGGGTAAAAAACAGAAGTCGATCCTCGACAAGATGAAGTCCCAGTTCGTCAAGGGCGCCACAGCCAAAGGTTTTGCGGCGGAGACTCTGGAAAAGATCTGGACAGACTGGGAAGCGTTTGCGCAATACGCTTTCAATAAGTCGCACTCCACCTGTTATGCCTTAGTCGCCTACCAGACGGCATATCTCAAAGCCCACTACCCTTCCGAATACATGGCGGCAGTGCTGAACCATGCCGGCAGCATCGAAAAGATCACTTTCTTCATGGAAGAATGCAAACGAATGGGGCTGAAAGTATTGGGACCGGACATCAACGAATCGAAAAAAGGCTTTGCCGTCAATCAGAAAGGAGAGATCCGCGTAGGACTGGGCGGATTGAAAGGCGTGGGCGAGGCTGCCGTGGAAGGGGCGATCGAAGAAAGACACAAGAACGGCCCTTTCACCACCGTATTCGACCTGATCAAACGCATCAACCAGCGAACGGTCAATAAAAAGACCCTGGAAAGCCTCGTCTATGCCGGAGCTTTCGACTGCTTCACCGCGTTCCACCGCGCTCAATATTTTCACATTCCCCCGGGAGATACTTCTACCGGATTGGAGAAGATCATCAAGTTCGGAAATGTCTACCAGACCAACTCGACGCAAAGCAGCAATAGCCTCTTCGGAGACCTGACCATGCCGGATATCGCCACCCCGAAGATCCCCCCCTGTGAACCCTGGACGCTGACAGAACTGCTGGACCACGAAAAGGACGTGACGGGCATGTTCATGAGCGGTCACCCGCTGGACCATTTCAAGTTCGAAATCACCCATTACGGCATCACACAGCTGGGTGAATTCAACGAGATCAAAGACGCCGTTACCCTGCAAAGCAATCCCGGCAAACCTTACCGCCTGGCAGGACTGGTCACGGATGCCCAGCACCGGGTCAGTAAGACCGGTAAACAATTTGGCAGCTTTATCATCGAAGACTATACCGGCAAGGCCGAATTCATGCTGTGGAGCGAAGACTACGCCCGCTACTCCAATTACCTGGAAAAAGGCAAAAACCTCTTCCTGATGGGTGGCTTTCGCCAACGCTTCAATAAGGCGGAATTCGAGTTCCGGATAGAAAAGATGATGTTGCTGGAAAGCATCAAACCTATCCTGACCCGGCAGGTGATCATGGAAGTGGAAGCACGGTTCATCAATGAGGAACTGGTGCAGTTCATCGAAAAGAACGTCAAAAAATATCCCGGCAAATCAGCCTTGAAATTCAATATTTTAGAATCGAAGAGCCAGGCGCGGATCAGCCTCTTCACCATGGGGAACGGATTCGAAATGAATGACGAAATGTCCGCTTTTCTGGAAAAAACGCCTGAACTGGACGTTCAGGTTGTGACCTAGCCCGCCTCGGGCGGTCACAACCTGGACAAATCTTTAGCCCTACCAGGCGCCTTGGCGCCGGTACAGCTCAGCCATCCACCGGATGTCAGGTAAATGACCAAAAACCTCGCAGAAATAGTCGACCTTTGATTTAGCAAAAACTATCACATCACATAAAAAGTTCAATTATGGCATTAGAATTAACAGACACCAACTTTCAGGAAAAAGTGATTTCCTCCGATAAGCTGACTATAGTCGATTTCTGGGCAGAATGGTGCGGCCCCTGTCGCGCTATCGGACCCGTTATCGAAGAACTGTCCAAAGAATATGACGGCAAAATCAATGTAGGGAAAGTGAATGTAGACCACAATCCGCAATTATCGGTCAATTACGGCATCACCAGCATCCCCGCCATCCTGTTCATCAAGGGCGGCAAGGTGGTAGACAAATTGGTAGGCGCACAGCCGAAATCCAATTTCGTCAAAAAGATCGAATCGCATATCTGATCAGCCTGTCAAGGCTCAACAATATCAGACCCGCACCAACCGTGCGGGTTTTTTTGCGGCAGGACTCACCGGCCACCGGAGACCCACAGTCCTCGGACCGCGGCTCGATTGCCACCCTCATCCGTGCGGCCTGGCTGCGAGAGAAGAGTATTTGAGCGCAGCAGGCTGATTACCCATTTGCTGATACACTCGGGCGATCTTTTGCAATACATCCGTTTGCGTGGAATCCTTCCCCAACTGATTTTCCAGTTGCATGATCTCCAACGTCCCCGCGCGAACGGGCTGCAGGTTCATCCCGCTGCTGTTGTTGGCGATGGCATAGTCGAGATAAGGCAGCGCCTCGGCAGGCCTGTCCGCCTGCAGACAAAGGACAAAAAGATAATGGGCCCGCTCAAAAGTAGGCTCGCGCCGGAAAGCCTGCCCGAAGTAAAGGACAGCCTTATCGGTCTCCTTT
>PMUF01000253.1 GCA_003167015.1 Chitinophagaceae bacterium
CATGAGTGGCCGACACATAGTTTTTGAAGGCAGAAGTCCTCTCCGTCAATACCTTTTGGGCGTCCCGGAGGAGGACTTCTTTCAATTCGTTGTCCTCTTTCCCATTGGTGGTGAACTCTTCGCCCTTCAGCAGCAGGCAGGTGCCCGACTGTGGCCCGCGTTTGTCCTGCAGGGAAAAAAGGGTTACGAGAACAGCGTGTTGTCTTTCGGCGGCCGCCAACTTCAGTAATTCGATAGGATTTTTCGAATCCGCCGGATCGATAGGTTCGAACAGTACCTGGATGATGCCGTTGCAGCCAAGGCCTATGCCGAGCTTGGCGTCGTCTTCGTCCATGGTGTCGTAGGTGACGAGCATAGATGTGCCGCGGCTCAGGGCCAGCAATGCCTTTCTCAGTGCGTCGCCTTCCAGGCACCCGCCACTGATTGCCCCTGTCAGTCTGCCCTCATCTGTGACCAGCATCCTCGCACCCGGTCTGCGATAGGATGAGCCGTCCACATGCACTACAGTGGCCAGCGCCGCCTGCCTACCTTCCTGCCGGGCCGCTTCAAAAGCCCGGATGATATCATTGATCTCTTTCATGGCCTCTTTTCGTGCTATGAAATTAGCGATTTTGTCCCTATCGGGAGCGCCGGCTAATTTATTTTGCCGGCAGCGACGGGAGGAGCCGTCAACGCCATTTTTCTTTTAAGCTGGCTGAAAGACTGCAAAGGGCCTGTAGGGGAAAAGGTATTCGCTAAAAAGGCGGGAATATCGCCGCCGGGGTCCCAGGAGAGCGTGTACTCTACATGCAGCCTGCCTGGTGAGGGAGCGGTGATGATCCATTCAGATCTGAGGAACGAGATCCTTACGATATGTTCGGTTGGGGGAAACTGATCGATGCTGCGGGAGGAGAGTCGCATTTGATGGTTGGCTGAATCGATCCAGATCCGGGTATCGCTGTAAAAGTCCCGGTTGGAGACCGGCCACGGCGCCGAGACCCGGGCATAATAGACCATCTCCGTCGCACTCTTTCTCTCGACAAGATGACTCGACACGGTACTATAGACCCAAGTCTTATAATTGCTCACATCATTCAGGATAGCGCGAAGCTGATCATAAGTACCCGGCAGATCAAAAACCGCTTTTAGTTCTTTATACTTGCAGTCTTTTACAGACCGAGAGTAGATAAGAATGCCATTATCTTCCTTTTTCAGGTCCCAGGCCGATTGCGCGAACGAATGCGCTGTTAGGGCGAGGAAAAAGACCGCAAAAAAGAGAAATGGTTTGATCATATTCTATAACGCTTTTTTAAGGATAATTGTATCAGGCTATGCTGATTTATAAAATGAGCCGTGTAGAAACACCGCTCGTTTTCTTTGGGAATTAAACGTCTGCTAATGAGAATTCCAGAGGTCATGTGCGGATTCGAACCGCAGTAAAAGGTTTTGCAGACCTGTGCCTGACCACTCGGCCACATGACCAATAGTCCACTAAAATAGTAGACTAATTTGATATAATCAAATATTTTTATTTCTATTTCTCCGGTTTGAAGAGGGATGAGGCCTTTGACGAATTCGGAGGGGATAGATGATCTATTTATTTGCCTGTATGAAATCTTCGACCTCTTTTGCAAAAACCTCCGGTTTAACTCCAGGGTTGCCGTCCCAGGTTTTCAGCACTTTGCCATCAGCGGTCAGCAACAAGGTACGTGGAAATTGGCCTTCGGCGTTGTACTGATCTGCCAGCGCATTGTTGATCGATTGCTGCTGGGCAGATAGCTGGTCCTTTTTCTTGCGGGGAAAATCAGCATTCACGAGGACGAGCGAGGTGTCGGCCATCTGCAGGAAGACGGTATCGTCCAGAATTTGTCGGCGCAGCATGATGCAGGGACCGCACCAATCTGATCCCGAAAAATTGAGCAGGATATGCCGGTGCTCTTTGTGTGCAATCGCCTTGGCCTCGTCCATGTTATAATGCCAGGAAGGCGGAGCGGTGAAAAGCCACAGCAGGGAACAAAAGACTATCTTGGACATATATACAAATTAAAGCTTTTTGATTCATCACCTAAACTTCAGATCCAGCGAAATAACATTCGATGCGAGGTCGGTAGTCTCGGTATAATGAGCATACCTGAGTTCTATGGTATTGATGTGCTTGTCGATAATCCCTTTGGGCGGCGCCAGCCGCAGGCCCACGCCGACTAAATTGGCGGAAAAGGCTGACAGCGCATAGTTGCTAGTATAGTATTCGTCTGCAGCGGTATGTCGCTGGTAGGGTGCAAAGTAATTGACTGCTGTTTGGACATAATACCGGTAGAAAGGTGAGATGGAAAAGAAAGGGGTGATCTTTACCGGCACTTCGATGCTGGCCGTATGGGATCTTAGTCCCCAGCTATCGATGTAAAAGCGGTAGTAGGTCTTGATGATGATATTGTCGCCGAGGAAATAATTCAGCCGGAATCCGACAGGTAATTTAAACCGCTGCGACGGCAATTTTTCCACGACCGCCGTGCTGCTGTCGGCAAAATATACGCGATGGAAGGGCAGGCCGAGATAACCGGTCTGGTAGGCCAGGTCCAGCAATAATGCACCCTGCATCCGGGTATTGATCACCTGGGTGAAAGCAAAGGATGCGGAATAAGAGTCCCTGGAGCGGGAGGAGAGCGCAGTGCTTGCGCTTTCCGTGACAGTCTCCTGACCGGTGGAGCTATAGCTCAACGCTTCTGTGCGGCCACTGGCTGTTGTCACGTACACCACACTGTCCGTTGTGGTTGAGGAAGAAACCTGGATCGAGTCGACGGGGATGAGTTCGGAGGGGTAGATCATTTTTATCCGGTCGAAATAGCCGCTGAACTTTGCGCTGAACTCGCCGTTGTGATGGTTCTTTTTGGAAAAGGAGGTATTCAACCCGATAGAGTGATAGTAGTCGTGTTCTGCGGAATAATAGGAGCCGATGCCAAAACTGCTGCCTTTCACTCCATTTTCGATCGTCCAGTCGAGGGTGGGATACAGGCGGTTGCCGTAATTTTTGGCTGTGCCGTTGAGATCTACATAGGCCTGTGAGGCGGCGGTATGATGGTCGAACCCGAGTCCGCCCGTGAGCATATTTTTGCGCCCTTTCGGATCGTAGCCGACGAATTTGAGCTCGATGCCATTGGAGAGGTCCGTCACGTTGGCGTTGCCGATGGCGCCCGACTGGCCGCCGGAGACCGCGGACTTGTCTGCGGTCTGATCGTAATAGCTGGAAACGAATTCCACTTCATCCAGCTTCAAAGGCCTGGACTTGTAAGTGCTGGTGTCTTTGGGCGATCCTTGCGAAAATGCATGCAGGATCATCAGGCACATCCCGGTAATGGTCAGGCAGGTTCTTCTCATGTGTTGATTTTAGGGTAACAGAGGATCAATTACAGCCGCAGCCGCCGCCGGTCTTTCCGCCATTGGCCCCGGAAGATCCCTCCCGATAGGATTCCATATTGATCTCTTCCTTCTCGACTTTGCGGTTGCTGAGGGTCATTTCGGAATCATTGATGCGATTTTTCTGGTATTCTTTCACGGGCTGGCAGGACGCCAGGGAGGCGGCAAGCGCAATAGCGCATGCGGCGAGCGCAACAGTTGAAAGGGATACCTTACCGATGGTTAGCTGCATTGGGTTGATTTTGGTTCAGACGAATGTTCTTTGACGTATAAATGCGGTCTTCGTCATCGACGACGATGGCCTCGATATCTTTTATCTGGTTGATCATGTCCAGCCCGGCGCGAATGCCCATGATCATGACGGGGGTAGCCATGGCGTCGGCCAGTTCGGCATTCGGGCAGAGGATGGTGACGCTCTTTACGCCAGTGACGGGCAGGCCTGTCCTGGGATTGATCGTATGCGAATAACGCCGGCCGCCGATCATGACGTACTTTTCATAATTTCCGGAGGTTGCGATGGCCATATTCACGATCTCCAGATAAGAGAACACCTGTTCGGCGGCATTAGGATTGACGATACCGATGGTCCAGGGTTTGCCGTCGGGCTGGTGTCCCCATACCGTCAGGTCACCGGAGGCATTGACAATGCCGCTGTCCGCCCCCTTTTGCCGCATGACTGTCTTCGCCCTTTCGGCAGCATATCCTTTACCGATGCCGCCGAAGCCGATCCTCATCCCTTCCTCTTTCAAAAACACTGTGGTGTCCGTCTTATTCAGAATGACATTTCTGTAATTGATCAATCGCACCATTCGCCTGGCCGTCGCGGGGTCCGGCAGGGATGTCATGCCCTGATCAAAATTCCAAAGGCGTTTGTCTACCGATCCGTAGGTGATGTCAAAGGCCCCCTGGGTCAGCCGGGAAATTCTCAAAGAGCGATCGATGATATCGAATGTCTCCTGCGAGACCCGGACAGGAGCGATGCCGGCCTGCCGGTTGATCAAGTTGGTCTCGCTGTCGTCGTTATAGGTTGTAAGCAGCCGTTCGATCCGTTGGATCTCCGCCACCCCCGCGTCGATACATTCGTCAGCCCACGCCTTATCTGCTGCAATCGCACTCATTTCGAAGTGATTGCCCATCAGTTTCATGCCTCTTTTGAATAGCCTTTGCACACGCATAATGCTGTTGGTGTCTGCGACGCTTTTTTGCAATAACGTAGAACCTAAGAGTAAGGTTGTCGGTGAAGCAGTTAAACCGATAAAAAAAGTCCATAGCCGATCATCTGAATTTCAGGTCCAGCGAGATCACATTGGATTCCAGGTCGGTGGTTTCGGTGTAATGTGCATATCTGAGCTCGAGGGTGTTGAAATGTTTGTCCAGGATCCCTTTGGGTGGGGCGACGCGGATGCCGGCCCCGAAGAGGTTGGCGGAAAAGGCCGACAGGGCGTAATTGCTGGTATAATAAGTTTCGGAGGGGAGGTGCTTTTCAAAGGGAGCAAAATAGTTGACGGCGGTTTGCACATAATACCGGTAAAACGGCGAGATAGAGAAGAAGGGGGTGATCTTGATGGGCACTTCCAGGCTGACCGTATGGGACCGGAGACCCCAGTCGTCGATATAGAAGCGGTAATAGGCTTTCAGGATGATGTTATCGCCCAGGAAGTAATTCATGCGGAACCCGATGGGTAATTTGAACCGTTGAGAGGGTAGTTTCTCGATGGTATCCTGGCCGTCCGAAAAATATACCCGGTGAAAAGGAAGTCCGAGGTAGCCGGTTTGTTCGACGAGATCGAGTTCGACACTCCCCTGCATGCGGGGATTGAATACCTGGGAATAGGAAAGGGCCTCGGTATAGGTATCCCGGGGGCTGGAGGGGACGTCTCTTTTGTCGCGGCGGCTGGTACCACCGGGGGGAATCGCCTCGGTATGGCCGTTAAAGCCGACGATGTAAATAGTGGAATCCGTGTTATTGGTGATGAGGCCTTTGACGAATTCGGAGGGATAGATGAGTTTTACTTCATCAAAATACGTGGTGAGTTTGGCGCTGAATTCGCCGTTCTTGTCACGGGTCTTTTTGGTGAAACCGGCATCCAGACCGATGGACCGGTAATTATATTCCGTGGAATAGTAAGCGCCAAACTCATAGCCAGTGCCCTTGAGGACATTTTCATGAGCCCAATTGAGGGATGGGTAGATGCGGTTGCCGGTCTTTTTAGAAGCTCCGGTCTTGGAGACCCAGGCCTGGGAGGCGGCGGTGTGAGCATCGTAACCGATGCCGGCGGTCAGGGTATTTTTGCCCTTGTGCTTATCCCAGCCAACGAACCTGATCTCCACGCCATTAGCCAGGTCGGTGACATCAGCGTCACCCATGGGGCCTGTCTGTCCGCCGGACACAGCAGATTTATTGGCGGTCTGGCTATAATAACTGGAGACGATCTCGACTTCATCAAGTTTTAAAGCCCGGGGTTTGTAGACGCCCGTATCTTTAGGTGTCGCCTGCGAAAATGCATGCAGGATCATGATACACATCCCTGTTACAGTCAGGCAAACTCTTTTCATGTTGATTTCATTGTTTATCTGTGGCCCGTCCCATGGATCATTCCCGACACCAGCCCTTTATGCCTACCCATATCGGATCTGATAACCCCTACGATGTGGATAAGGATGAAGGCATAAATAAAATATTGTACAAACTGGTGCACTTTCGTGATCCCGCGGTGCCAGGCCCTGAACACTGGTACATCTTCAAAAGCAAGTCCCAGACCGGTCAGGGCCATCGTTACGATCAGCACATAAAAGATCACATACGTCCATTTTACCCGGCCGTAATGCTGCACGTGCCTTTTTGTCGCATTGTCGGCGGACGAAGACGGTTTAAAACCCGCCGCCTTTTTGATCTTCGTCCGCAGCCTCTCTTCACCGGGTTGAACGACCTCTATGATGATGCGGCACAATAGCAAGCCAGTGAGCACGTAGCCAATATATTTGTGCAGATCCCAGAGCTTGTCGCTGTAAGCATGGGCGACTGCTCTTGCCTGGTCTTTGTTGACTGTAGCCCCTTTTTCCTGCAGTTGTTGCTGAACGGTGACAATGTTGTCCCTCGTCCGGAATAATGTGGAACCGAACAGTACGGTTATCAATGAAGTCGTTATAACCGCAAAAAAAGTCCAATGCCATATCCGGATGGCGAGGGAATGGGGCTCGTTAAAGGCGACCGGTGGCGACTGGCTGGTCAGGGGCAGGGTGTGTATGGTGCTCATTTGAACTGATTTAGATTTACCAAGCTTCACGCCGCATGGCCGAGGTGTTATGCGTCACGTGTTTGCCGCCGCCGAAACGCCTGCCAACGATGACTTTGAAAATACTCCTGTCGATACTGGGCGTCAGCCCGAATACGTAGCCCGCGTTGAACTCCCAGCGCGGGTCGAAGTCTGCGTCCACCGCGATCACCAACTGATGCTGCTGCACACTGATCGGGTCAAAATGCTGAATGGGTCCCCATGACCCGTAGTATTCTATGCCAGGCGCCCACACCTTCCCAATCTGATAGCTGAACTTAAAGTCCGGGGCAAATATTGCTCCGCGGCCCGCGTCCGCGCCCTTGAAGGTGAGATCCACGACCGGGTTGAGCGCCAGGTACACCGGGCCAATCTGCTTGTCGATAATCGGCCTGATCTCCAGTGTCCAGATATCCGGGTCATAGCCATCCTTGACAAAGCCGCCTTCGAAGGAGATGCTGGCGCCTACAGGCCAATGCCATTGTAAAGGCGCCATGACCCGCGGCCGGATATGGCTGCCGACATAATTGGTCCTGCCCATATCCGCGATATCGTTGAAAATGTAAAAGCCCGTCTCGAACCACGGCGTCCAGCCATGGGTGATCTCGATGGTCTCCCGGTCCATGTGATTGGTGGACACGACGCCAGCCGATGCAGTATTACCAATAAGGCTATAGTTGCTGTGCAACTCCACCATCGTCGTATCCTTCCCAACCGTGGGAGAAGCATATACCTGTATTTCATAATTATCCTGTGCCGCACTCAAAACGGGGAGGATACATCCCAGCAGCATCCCACAAATAAATACTCTCATAGCCTGTCTTTACAAACATCAAAAATATAAGCCGATTCTGAAGACAGTCTGTAGTACACAACGCATTTTTAAATGAGTAACAACACATAACCAGCGATTGAGCTCCCCAGCACCACAAACGCCGTATTCACTTTCCGAAACCCAAACGTCACCACCAAACTCAACACCGCAACCAGGATCGTTCGCCAGTCAGTCACCGTCTCCCGCCCAAAGGCGATACAGACCGTTACAATGATCGCCACCGACGCCGCGTTCACTCCATCCAGAAAGGCCGAGAACAATTTCGACCGCCGCATCTGCGGCACCAGCGGATTCAGCAGGGCCACAAACAAGAAAGAAGGCAAGAACACCGCCACCGTTGCCATCACCGCTCCAGGCAGGCCATTCATCTGCCAGCCAATAAATGTCACTGACGAAAACACAGGTCCCGGTGTGAGCTGCCCCACCGCAATCGCATCCACCAACTGCGACCGTGATAATAGCCCCCTCGCCACCAGCTCACTATCCAAAAAAGCGAACAGTACGTACCCGCTGCCATAAAGGATAGCGCCGATCTTCAGAAAGACCAGGAATATCCGCAGATTGGCAGCAGAAAAAAAAGGTATATCCAACAACAACGCCGGCCAGACACTATTCAAGGTTTGCCCTGGTCTGCGCAACAGCCCGAACAGAAGCGCCGCCAATCCCGCACCAAACAACACAAAAATCTCGTTCAACCCTACCAGCGAAGCCGCCAGCGCCAAGACCCCGATCACGCCCAGTTCCACCGTTTTCAACGCCTTCTTCGCCAGCGGAAACACCGCCGCGAGGATGATCGAAATAATCGCAGGCTTGATCCCGTAGATAAAAGGCTGCACCTGCGGCAACTGCCCATATCGTTGATACAGCCACGCGATCACCCCTGTGATCAGCACCGCCGGCACAATAAAACAACATCCTGCCACCAGCAAACCCTTCCAGCCACCCCTTTCATGCCCGATATGGATCGCCATTTCCGTACTGTTCGGACCCGGAATCAAATTCGTTGCCCCGATCAAATCCAAAAAATGCGCGTGATCCATCCACCGACGCTTATCTACCACCTCCCGCTGCATCATCGCAATATGCGCTGCCGGCCCCCCAAAAGCCGTCAGCCCCAGCTTAGTGAACAATTTTGCTAATTCCGTCAGGCTAGTTTTTCCCTTTTGCATACCGGATAAAATCAACATACCGATGCCCGCCGCCATAAATGATCAAAAAGACCAGCAGCATTGTCATCGAAAAATCGGTCCTTCCCTCATGCAGCATCGGCCAGAGTCCCTTATCCAGCAACAGCGGCCATTTCGTCGTGACAAACGCTACCCCCATAATAACGAGTAAGGGTACAGCCGCGAGCCTGGTAAAGAGCCCTATAACGATCAGTATACCGCAAACGATCTCAAACGCACCGGTAAATGGCGCCCAAAATCCAGCAGGGTGGATCCCCAATTTTTCAAACCGTCCGCTGCCCAAAGTCTCCGGGTATATGAATTTTTGCACCCCCTCGGATAAAAAGACCAGCCCTACCGTCAGCCGGATCAATAGGCCCGGATATTCACCGGCATGTAAAAGCTTTCTCATTTTGGTTGATTATCAACGATACCGGGAATCCATATTTTCATTACTCCATGATATGCACTCTAAAGTTGGCGCAATACCCCGGCACGATCATGGTCTATTTGAAAATAGTCTGGTATTATCGCTGCATTCCCCGAAACGCCTGCGGCGTGTGACCGGTATGTCGTTTAAAATATTTGACAAAATGAGAAGGGTCTTTAAAAGACAAAGCAAAAGAAACCTCAGCGATGGTATTATCCGTATAGGCCAACAACCGCCTGGCTTCATCGATGATGGACTCAGCCAGCACCCCAGCAGCAGGTCGATCTACCGCTTTGCGGCAAACCGCGTTCAGGTTCTGCGGGGTCGTATTCAGCAGCGCTGCATAATGAGCCACATTATTCTTTACAGGTTGATCACCGGCTAATAATTCCGTAAATGCCTGGTAAAGATCAGCCGGACGATGATTTTGCTCCACTACTGGCCGGGCTACCTGGACAATCTTCACAAACAATGCCTTCAGGAGCCCTTCCGTCATCGAAAACGTTTGGTCGTTTTCCGTTGCATTTTCCCTGGCCAGCAACTCAAATAATTGATGAATGGTCGGATTCTCCTCCAGGTAAGCGCAAGTCAGCCTGCTCACCGTTGCCAGTAGCTTCTTCAACTCGCCGTCCATACTCTGCTCGAAAAAAGCCTTCTTCAGGATCACTACATACCCGTCCGGTTCCGCCCCCGCGTCCAGTTCCCAGTGATGGACCTGCTCATGACGGATGAAAAATAAAACCGGTGGTCGCACCTCGTATCTCCGGTTGTCAATCGTATGATAGCCCCGCCCCGCCGACAGGTATACCAGCTCGAAATAGCTATTGTGCTTATGCGGCTCCGTCTTCCGGGTATTCTTCCGGAAAGGAGCAGCTTTGAGGAACCGGCTATGCTCACTTTTATCTTTTATTGTCAGGTTGAAACTCAATTTTATACCTTGATTAGCACGTTGCCCTTCCGTCGGCGGGTGGGCAAAATGATTTCTGGCGATTTAGCAGGTAAAAATAGGGGGATCTTCTGGAGAAAATCTGTGCATTAGGGAATAACTTAGCTGGAAAGAATTAACGCATGAAAAGAGGTAAGGACGGCTTTCTTCCCGTGATAAGACTCCTCATGATGCCATTGCCGGGCGTATCGGAAAGCACCTGCTATGGCACTCCGGCGTTTTATATCAGCAAAAAATTACTGGCGAGGATGAAGGAAGACGGAGAGACGCTGGTGGTGTATACCCCGGACAGGGATGAATGGACCAGCCGGGATTGTGTCATTTTCTTCATTACGGACCATTACAAAAATCATCCTTATGTGCTAGTCAATCTGGGGAAGGTGGAGAGGGCGGAGTTGTCGGCATTGCTGGCCGAAGCCTGGCGCAGCCGGGCGGGGAAGAAATTGCTGCAGCAAGGTGGAAGATTATAGCCCAGCGGAATATAGCGATGGCTCGGTGGAATGGCCGGGGAAAGGGGGTGCCGAAGAGGATGTTAAAAATCATTGCCACCTATGACGCCGGTCAGTTAACGGCGGTTAAAACCGGAGTACTTTTCGATCATAACAACAATTTTGCTATGAAACAGGTACTTATCGTCGGAGCGGGGCATCATTTTCCGGAGGGGCCGTTTGGCTTTCTTGGGGCGATGCAGGAATATGAGCGCGTGCATGCCCGGGCTTTGTTCTTTCTCCCGGTGGACTATTCCGCCCTGGCGGCGGCAGCATCGGGTTACAATTTGACGCCCATCCTGGAGTTGGAGGACAATGAAAAGGAGATGATCACCACGCATAAGACGCTTTTTGCCCGCCAGTGCGAGCGGCAATTTATTTCCCATTCGGTGCATGATAGTGACGAGGAATGGAGCAGGGACGTGCTGATGAAGGAAAGCCGCTTTGCGGACCTGATGCTGGTCAGCGCCGAATTCCCGTACCTGCGTGAAGCGCTGCATGATGCAGAATGCCGCGTGCTGGTCGTTCCGGAAAATTTCAGTACGCCCGAGCATCTCTTTATGGC
This sequence comes from Chitinophagaceae bacterium, assembly GCA_003167015.1. Classification (GTDB taxonomy): domain Bacteria; phylum Bacteroidota; class Bacteroidia; order Chitinophagales; family Chitinophagaceae; genus Puia. The sequence continues at coordinate 11,099 of PMUF01000253.1, forward strand.
TTATGACGGTAGCCGCGAGAGTCTCTATGCCATCAAACAGTTCTGTTATCTTTTCCCCGGGCTGACCGATCTGCCGACAGAGATACTGTACGTGCATGACGATGCTACGGACAATATTCCCGATCTGGCGAGCCTGCAGGAATTCAGCCGGCTGAAATTCGACAGCATGAGCTTTTCGAAACTGCACTTTCCTGTCCGGGAATATTTCGCCACCTGGATCAGCGAAAAGCAGCATGTGCTGCTGGTCAGCGGGTCATATGGGCGGTCGCCGGTGTCGTATCTGGGCAAGCGGAGTTTTGTGGAAGACATTATTCATGCCGGTCAATTGCCGGTGTTCATCGCTCACCGTTAGGGGGAGCCGAACGGGGGTACCGAATGCGGGGCCCCGGCGTTACATAGTGAGCACCGCTGCGCCTTCGATCTTACCGGAGCGCAGTGTGTCCAGTGCCTCATTGGCCTGTTCGAGGGGGAAAAGGGTCGTCTCCGCACGCACGGGGACCTTCGGCGCGAGAGCAAGGAATTCCCAGCCGTCCTTCCGGGTGAGATTGGCTACGGAACGGAGTATTCGTTCTCCCCACAACAAATCATAAGAAAAAGAGGGAATATCACTCATGTGGATGCCGCCGCAGATGACCGACCCGCCCTTGTCCGTCGCCTTCAGCGCGAGGGGTACGAGGCTTCCTACCGGGGCAAAGAGGATCGCCGCATCCAGCAACACCGGCGGAAGAGCGGAAGAGTCTCCTGCCCATTCGGCGCCCATCTTTAATGCAAAAGCCTGTCCCTTTTTATCGCCGTCGCGGGTAAACGCATATACCCTTTTACCCTGGTATCGCGCCACCTGGATTAGGATATGTGCGGCTGCCCCGAAACCGTACAAGCCGATATTTTCCGCGGATGGGGGGATCATCGACCAGGATCTGTAGCCGATGAGTCCGGCACACAACAGAGGCGCGCCAGACGGGTTAGCATATTGCGCATCGATGGGAAAACAGAATTTTGCGAAGGCAACCGTGTATTCTGCGTAGCCACCGTCGAGGGTATAGCCGGTGAACAAGGCGTTCTCGCAAAGATTTTCGTGGCCGGCCTTACAGTACCGGCAAATGCCGCAGGTATAACCCAGCCAGGGCACGCCGACGATGTCACCTGGTTGCAGCCCCGTCACGCCGTTTCCCAATCCAACCACCCTGCCGACGATTTCATGCCCCGGGATCAGCGGCAGCTTGGGTTGGGTAAGCTCGCCGTCCACGACGTGCAGATCCGTCCGGCAGATACCACAGGCTATCAATTTAATCAAGACCTGCCCATCGGTCGGCGTGGGTAGCGGAAGGGTCGATAAGACGAGTCTTGTTTTCGGCTGGTTCAGCACCATGGCCTGCATGGTTGACGGCAGCTGGAGTTGATTCATATACCTAAATTTCTGACAAATTGTGCTATTTTCATGCCTATGATGCATTCCCGGCGAATGATTTATATGCTTTTGGGCGGCCTTTTTGCCGGCAGCTTCATGCTGCTGCTGATCGCCGTGCTGGACCCGCGGGAACATATCAGCCTGTCGCTGGGGCTGGGCATCTGGCTTCTGGTGGCAGCCTTATTGCTGTTTATTCTTTTCCATTTCAGGAGCCGGAGAGCTGCCGCCGGCGACCGGGAGGAACTGGAACAACGATTCGGGTTCCTGGTGCGGCACGTGAAAGACTATGCCATTTTCCTGATCGACCCCGGAGGCCGGGTCATGAGCTGGAACAAGGGCGCCCAACAGATCAAAGGCTACACTGAAGCCGAGATCATCGGTCAACCTATTTCCGTCTTTTATACGGATGAAGACAACCAGCGGGGCGAGCCCTTTCAGAATCTTCGCCGTGCGCTGGAGGAAGGTCGATATGAAAGCATCGGGCTGCGAAAACGGAAGGACGGGACGATCTTCTATGCCGACGTGGTCTTCACGCCCATTTATGACGACAAAAACGTTTTGAAAGGATTTGCCAAGATCACCCGAGATATCAGCGACCAGAAGAAGGCCGAACAGGATATGCAGGAGACTTTGCGGCGGGAAAAGGAGTTAAATGAAATGAAATCACGCTTTGTGTCCCTCGCATCCCATGAGTTCAAGACGCCGCTGAGCGTCATTCTGTCTTCGGTCTCGCTGATTGAAAAATACCCGGAGACGGAGCAGCAGGACAAACGCCTCAAGCATATCCATCGGATCAAGTCCAACGTCAACAACCTCAAGCAGATCCTCAATGATTTCCTTTCGCTGGAAAAGCTGGAAGATGGCATTGTCGAGAACGGTCCCGTCGAAATGAACCTCGACCACCTGCTCCGCGAGGTCGTGCATGATATGGAGGAGGCGCTAAAGACCGGGCAGAAGGTGCAACTTCATTTGGTCGGGGAACCGCGGTCTGTGATGGTGGACGCGCAGCTGCTGCGCAATGTGCTGAATAACCTGCTGTCCAATGCCATCAAATATTCTCCCGAGGGTTCGGCCATCGACTGCACGCTGACTTTCCATGCTGCGACCATCGACATCGCTTTCCGGGACCGGGGCATCGGGATCCCGGCGGAGGAACGACCGCATCTCTTTGAACGGTTTTTCCGGGCTTCCAACACGACCGGTATCTCCGGTACCGGGCTGGGGCTCAGCATCGTCAAGCGGTATCTCGACCTTATGGGCGGCGATATTCGCCTGAGCGGCGAACCGGGCGAGGGTTCTACCTTTACGGTGACGCTGCCTGAGCTTTCTCATACTCCCTCCTGATCTCCATCAACTTTCTGCCCCAGGCCCCACTCTATCTTCATGGCTAAAATCTACGATTATGATGGGGCAACTTACTTCCGGCGAAATAGAATCTCTCCTGCGAGATTGCGTACTGGGTCGTATCGGGTGCACTGACGGGGAGAAGGTCTACGTGGTCCCGATAAGTTATGCATATGACGGGCAGTACATCTATTGTCATACGCATGAAGGGCTGAAGATCGATATCCTGCGGCGGCATCCGGCCGTCGGCTTTGAGGTCGAGCGGCTGGAGAACCTGGCCAACTGGCAGACCGTGATTGCCCATGGCGTATTCGAAGAACTGACCGATCCGGCACTGCGGCTGGATGCACTGAAAAAGCTGTACGACCGTCGCCTGCCTGCTATTACCAGCCAGACCACCAAGCTGAATGAGGAGTGGCCTTTTGGTGCGGAATCGCTGAGTCAAATTGAAGGGATTGCGTTGCGCATCAAGCTTGACAGCAAGACCGGCCGCTTCGAAAAAGCCGGGGAGGCCGTCGGGACCCACGTGACCGCCTGATTCCAGTCAAATTCCACCTCGCCTGCCCTCTCCTGAGAAAGATCAGCCCCCGGGATGATTTTTCTCAGCTGTTATGCCTCGGGCCCGCGTATCTTTAGCCATCAAATCGGGAAAATGTTCAAAGAAAGGCCGCACCATGTCCTGCTGTTCTGCAGTATTGTTACCCTTACATCGGCGGTGCTGGAATGGTTGTATCCCGCCTTCGGCCTGTTCGACGGAGGGCTGGTGATTGCCATTTTCCTGACCTTGTTTCTTCAAAAAAATTATTATACGCTGGTATTCGGAGCTACCGGCGTCGCCCTCGTCGTCATCGCCTCTTTCTACCACCAAGCGGGTTTCGACCAGCGCCAGCTTATCCTTGGGCACCTCTATTCCCTGATCATCATCGTGCTGTCCACCGTCTTCATCCTTTATGTGAAAAAATTATACCGCAGCATCGAATCGGACAGGCAGCAGGTCAAGGCGCTCTTCGACCATGCCACCGAAGGCATCATCCTCACCGACGACAAGGGAAAAATCGTCTTGTCGAATCCGGCCGCTTTCAGGCTGTTTAACTACGAGGCCGACGACCTGCCGGGGCGGTCCATCGACGTGCTGATCCCCCAACGCTTTCATTCTACCCATGCGCATGACCGCGAGGGGTTTTATCATCACCCGAGTAACCGGACCATGGGCCGCAACAGGGATCTCTTTGCCCGAAAGAAAGACGGCACAGAATTCGCGGTGGAAGTGAGCCTGGGCTATTACCGGGAACAAGGCAGGCTCTTCGTCATCGCTTTCATCGTCGATATTACCCATCGAAAAGCGAGCGAGCTGGAATTGGTGAACCGCCAGCAGCAACTAGAGAAAATCACGGATGACATGCGCCGCCTGAATGCCGGGCTGGAGGCCAAGGTGGAACAACGAACGCATATCCTGCGTGAGGCGCTGCAGGAGCTGGAAAAATCACAGGAGGAACTCAGCGCGGCTTTGAGCAAGGAAAAGGAACTGAATGAGATCAAATCCCGGTTCGTATCCATGGCTTCCCACGAGTTCCGTACGCCGCTCAGTACCATCCTTTCCTCTGCCAACCTGCTGTCTCGCTATACGACTACCGAGGACCAGGAAAAGCGGGACAAACATATCAAACGCACGAGAGATGCCGTGAAGCACCTCAATATCCTGCTGGAGGATTTTCTTTCCGTCGGAAAGCTGGAAGAAGGCAAAGTCATAGCGGAGCCGGCCCCTTTCGGGTTGCGCGATGTGCTGGAAGAAGTTACCGAAGAAATGCAGGCTCTGACCAAAAAAGGTCAGCTTATTCAGTGCCATTATCCGGGCGACGAGGTGATTGTCAGCGACAAGCGCCTGCTGAAGAACATCCTGATCAACCTTCTGAGCAATGCGATTAAATTCTCCGATGAGGGAGGGACCATCGATCTGGAGGTTGCGCCCCGGCCAGGTGGCGGGGTAATCATTTCCGTACGGGACAAGGGGGTTGGCATTTCCGCGGAAGATCAGCAACATCTGTTCAGCAGCTTTTTTCGCGGGGCCAATGTCATCAACATCGAGGGTACGGGGCTGGGATTACATATCGTTCGGCGCTATGTCGACCTCTTACACGGCACCATCAGCCTGGAAAGTGCGCTGGGCGAAGGCACCTGCGTGACGATCGGATTACCGGGAATTATTTCGTAAAATTGCAGTATGCGTAAATTACTTGTCATTGACGACCACGACGATATCCGGGAAAATATTGCCGAGATCCTGACGCTTGCCGGATATGAAGTATTTACCGCTCCGAACGGGAAGCGGGGGGTGGAAACCGCCCTGAGAGAAAATCCCGAACTGGTGATCTGCGATATCATGATGCCCGAGCTGGACGGATATGGTGTACTTCATCTCCTCCGCAAGAACGAAGCCACGCTGGAAACTCCTTTTATATTTCTGACGGCCAAGACCGAGCGGGCCGATTTCCGGAAGGGCATGGAAATGGGCGCGGACGATTATATCACCAAACCTTTTGACGATATCGAGCTGTTGAATGCCATCGAGATCAGGCTAAAGAAGAATGATATCATCCACGCCAAATATTCGGGAGACGAGAAAGGGGCCAGCAAGCTGATCACTCAGCTGAGTGCATCGGGCATGCTGCGGCTGGATGCGCAAACGGCAGAGACGCAAGAGCTGACCAGGAAGATGTACCTCTACCAGGAGGGCAAGCGGCCCAAAGGAGTATACCTGGTGAAGAGCGGCAAGATCAAGGCGTACCGCATGAATGAAGCCGGCAAGGAATATATCACCAATCTCTATGGGCCGGGCGAATATCTCGGTTACCTGCCCTTGCTGGAGAACACGACCTACGAAGATTCCGCCGAGGTGCTGGAAGACGCAGAGGTCGCCTTCTTTCCTAAAGACGAATTCCTGGATGCCCTCTACCAGGATTTGCAGATTGCAACCAAGTTCATCAAGCTCATCGCGCGCAGCGTGCAGGAAAAGGAAGAGCGGCTGCTGAGTATCGCCTACGGTTCTTTGCGTAAGCGGGTTGCTAAGGGGTTGTTGGATATCCATACCAAGTTTGACGGTTCTCACCCGGATGCCTCGACCGGTCGTGTCCGACTTCCCCTTTCTATCAGCCGGGAGGACATCGCTCAGTATATCGGTACGGCGACCGAGTCGTTGATCCGTACGCTGAGCGATTTCAAGTCCGAGAAGCTCATAGAGATCCAGGACGGCAAGATCCACATTACGGATGTGGGTAAATTACAGAACCTGTTATATTAAGAGGACTGGCGGCGCCCCGCCCATCAGGCCAACTGGGAGGCATCGGCCGGTTTGAATCTTTTGTAAAAAGCTTTCTCGAGCCATTCGCGATGTTCGGGGTGAGCGATATTGATCAGTGCTTGTGCCCGTTGCTTCAGGTTTTTCCCGAAAAGATCCACTTTCCCATATTCCGTTACGACCCAGTGTACGTGTCCGCGGGTTGTCACAACGGCTGCGCCTTCCTTTAAGAAGGGGACGATCCGGGAGATACCGGTTGACGTAACAGAGGGCATAGCGATGATCGGCAGGCCGTTTTCGGACAACGATGCACCGCGGATGAAATCCATCTGTCCGCCGATACCGGAATATTGATAGGTACCCATCGAATCTGCGCAAACCTGGCCTGTCAGGTCGATTTCGATGGCGCTGTTGATGGCCGTTGCCTTGGAGTTTTGCCTGATAATGCTGGTATCGTTCACGTAGGCGATATCCATGAGACGGATTTCGGGATTGTCGTCTACAAAATCAAACAATTTCCGGGTACCGTTCATGAAGGCGGTCACTGACAGGCCAGTATTCAGTTTTTTTCTGCGGTTATTGATGACCCCTGATTCGATTAGCGGGATGACGCCATCGGAGAGCATTTCCGTGTGGAGGCCAAGGTCTTTATGGCCAGTGAGGTTTTTCAGTACCTGGTCAGGGATATTGCCAATGCCCAGCTGCAAGGTCGCGCCGTCTTCTATAAGGGATGCTACATTGTCGGCAATCTTTTCGATGATCGGGCTGGCGGCTCCATCATAAGACAGTTCGGGAAGTTCCATTTGATGCCAGACCATGGTATCGATATCGCGTACGTGGATAAAGCTGTCGCCGTGTGTTCGCGGCATGCGCGGGTTCACCTGGGCGATCACGTGCCGGGCCGTATCTGCTGCGGCCCTGGCGATGTCCACCGAGGTTCCGAGGCTGCAATATCCGTGGGCATCCGGCGGCGATACCTGGATCAGCGCTACGTCGATAGGCAGAATATTCCGTTTGAAGAGCTGTGGGATCTGGCTGAGGAAGATCGGCACATAATCACCGTTCATGCTATTGCACACTTTTCGGGTATTAGTGGAGACGAATAGCGAGTTAAAGAAAAAGGATTCACACCATTTCGGGTTATCGAAGTCCAGGTCGCCCATCGTGGTGATGCTGACCAGTTCTACATGGTGAATCTCGTGGTGGCGGGCCTGCATGGCCCTGACCAGCGGGACGGGCGTTGCTGCGCTCCCGTGGATGAATACCCGGTCGCCGGTCCTGATGGTTGCCACGGCCTCTTCTGCGCTGACATATTTGAATGCTGTCATAGAATATCTTTTTTAGGTGATGCGCAAAAATATACCAGGGGTGAGAGGCGGGAGATGACCAATCTCATGTTGCGGCCGGATAATCGTCATACGATACGGCGCCGGTAGTGATTAGTTTCGTTAAAAATTGCGCATCATGAAATCCATTGTCGTTCCTATTGACTTCTCGATGTGCGCCTCCAATGCCGCCCGCTATGCGGCCGATCTGGCATTGGCCATCAAGGCGGACCTGGAACTGATACACGTCATCCAGGTGCCCGTCACGTCTGCCGAATTGAGCATGACCGAATCCGTATACAAGGATATGATCGAAGGCGCGAGCCTCTCGCTGAAGAAAATCCAAGTCGAGCTGACCAAACGCACCCACGGGAGAATCCGAATCGACGTCCTCGTAGACGCCGGCAGTGTAACCGGCAAGGTGCATGACCTGTGCCGGAAAGTAAATACTTATGCAATAGTGCTGGGCGTCAGCGGACCCAAGCTGGAAAAATTCCTGGCCGGCAGTCCTGTCACTTCGCTGCTGCAACATCTTGAATGGCCGGTGCTGGTCGTGCCCGAGGCAGCCACCTTTCAAAAATTCCAACGTATCCTGATGGCCTTCGACCTGGACGATATAGGTTCGGGGCTGCCTAATTGCCTGCCCTTGCTGAAAGAACTGCGTGAGTATTTCGGCTCCCGCGTCGACATCGTCACCGTGGAAACCAGGAAAGTATTGACCGATGAAGCCTCCTGTTTTGAGTCCGGCGGCTGGAAAGAGCAGCTGAAGGAGCTTTATCCGGAGATCCATTATATCCGTAAATCCAAGGTGGAAGATGGTATCCTGGAATATCTCGGCCATAATGAAGCCGACCTCGTGATGGTCTTTCCGAAAAAACATAGTTTCTTCGATTTTCATATCAGCCAGTCCCGGAGATTGGCGCAAAGCAGTCCGGTGCCGGTGTTGAGTTTGCAGGCGTAAAGCTTCGGCGGCGATGACGGCGAAACACCTTATCTTCTTCAGTGATGTTTTTTTCAAATGTACGATCGGACAAAAGACCTTGTAATGACGATACTCATATCACAGGTTGACTCCTGTCAGCCAAACGGGCGGCGGCCTCGCCTACTTTTAATGAAATTTCGACATGAAAAAGATTTTGATAGCCACGGATCACTCCACGGCCGCAGAGGTTCGTTGGCTGAGAAATGGCTGGAAGAATCGCCGGCCGGAGAAATGATACTCAAAAGCCACGTGCCCTTGCTGGTGTTGCCGGAAGAGACGTGGCGCTGACTGGTGATTTTAAAAACCGTTCCTTAATAAAAAAATATATGGAAAAGCTATTGCTGGCGCAGGATGCGCAATGCCTGAAAATAAACACAATCGATTTCGGCTGTTACGTGGCCACGCTGACGCGGTCGCGACTGACGGGGGTATTCCTGGAAGATGTCCAATCTGAAAGACCGGCTCCGGCCCACCGGGGAACGTCTCTTACGGGTGCAGCAGGCGTACATATGCAACAGGTCGATGCGACGGATAGCACGGAAGAAAATATCCGTCTTTTCAGAGAGGCCTGTCTTTGCAGGGGGGTGACCTCCAGGATCCATCGCGACCGGGGCATTCCCGCGCCGGAAATTATTGAAGAAAGCCGCTTTGCCGACCTGATCGTCATGGATCCGGAGATTTCTTTCACCACCAAAAATGAGAGCCTGCCGGGACATTTCGTACATGATATCCTGTCGAAAGCAGAGTGTCCTGTCATGATCGCGCCCTATGACTTTGAAAGCATCGAACAAATCTATTTTGCCTATAACAGCACTCCATCCTCCATGTTTGCCATCAAGCAGTTCACTTATCTTTTCCCGGAGCTGACCGGAAAGAAAATAACGGTATTGAATGTTCGCAGTATAGTTGATGATGGGGTTGAAGATGCTTTTAAGATGAAAGAATGGATGAAGGAGCATTACGTCGAGGTAGAATATGTTCTGCTGAAGGGAGATCCGGCCGATCAATTGTTCGCCTACCTGCTGGAAAAGAAAAATGGCATCGTCGTGATGGGTGCATATGGCCGGGGGATGCTGTCCCGCTTCTTCAAGCCCAGCCATGCCCGGCTGATCATCAAAACGGTCAATATGCCGATCTTCATTGCACATCATTAGTGATGGCCGTCGTACCGGGATGTCGGACGGGTTGACCGTCCCGTTTGCGCTCACGGCGGGGATGAAAATGACGTTGACGAGGATTGTAGCCGCGGGCTGCGCCTATTTCCTGGCTAAGGCTGTAAGTTGAGACGCGGAGGTTCTTTTATTGCCAGTCCATATGATGCTCATGTCTGGGAACGGGATGCAAATCTTCCCAACCTTCTTCCACATGGCCTGTCACCAGGCATTGATCGCCTGTAAAGCAGGGGATTTTCAAATACTGGCTCAATCGTGCTGCGATGATGAGCTTTAATTCGGTCTGATCCTTCTTTTCTGCGCATACGTTGGCCTGCAGCGCGCCATCGACTTCCTGAATGACCTGGTTACCGTAAAGTAGCCGTTCAAGGCTCCAGTCCAGGGTTGTAATCCTAAACTCTCTTCCCTGTGGCCTTTGCCGGACCCGAATGGCTGCATCATAATGACGATCCTTATAATCAAACGAAAGATGAATTTTTTTCATAACGGTTAAATTTTCAATAATAAGCGATCTTCTGTATTGAAAGTAGGCCATAATGACCGGACAGGACCTGACGGCGGACAGGTCGCGGGATGATTCCGCTCATGCCACCATGCGGAGCCGGACGGGGATATCGGGGGGATGGTGACCGCGTCAAAAAAAACCGCGCTTCCGACGGATCGGAAGTCGCGGTCTCGCTCTACCTCACGGCTAATCAGGCCTTAACCGGGTCTTATTTATGAAACGGTCTTTGCGGTGGGTGTTTTGGCCGTCTGCTCCTGCACGAGCAGGCTGTGCTGAGGTTCGGGAATGGCGATATCCAGCACGATCCGGCCATCGATTTCACCCTTTTTCATTTCGTCGAATACGGAATTAATATTCTCCATTTTAGCAGCATGGACGGTCGCTTTGACTTTGCCTTCGATGGCAAAGGCCACCGCCTCCTGCATATCTTTGCGGGTGCCTACGATCGAGCCTCTGACCGTATAACCGTTGAGGACCGTCTCGAAAATGGGCAGGTCGAAGCCTCCGGGGGGCAGGCCGTTGAGCGATATCGTTCCCTTGCGACGGAGTGCGGAGAGTCCCTGTTTGAAGGCGATAGGGGAAGGCGCCGTCACCAATACTCCGTGCATTCCGCCGGTCATTTTGTGCAGATATGCCCCCGGGTCTTGCTGACGGGCATTGACCGTTACTTCGGCCCCGAGGCTGCGGGCCAGTTTTAGCTTTTCATCGGACACGTCGATGGCCGCTACGTGCAACCCCATGGCTTTCGCATATTGTACAGCCAGGTGACCCAGTCCGCCTATGCCGGAGATGGCGACCCATTCGCCGGGTTTGGTATCCGTCTGTTTGAGTCCTTTATAGACCGTCACGCCGGCGCAGATAATCGGCGCCATTTCAAGAAAGTCGATGCCGGTTGGGAAGCGGGCGACGTAGCGGGCGTCGGCCACGACGTATTCGGCATAGCCGCCGTCGACGCTGTAGCCACCGTTCTGCTGCGATTCGCAGAGGGTTTCCCAACCTGTGATGCAATATTCGCAGCAACCGCAGGCGCTGAAGAGCCAGGGCACGCCGACGATATCGCCTTCTTTCACATTTTGTACGCCGCGACCCAGGGCTACTACATAACCGACGGCTTCGTGTCCCGGGATCAGGGGAGTCTTGGGTTTCACGGGCCAGTCTCCCTGGCAGGCGTGAAGGTCCGTATGACAAACTCCGCAGGCAATGACTTTCACGAGGATCTGGTTTTCGCCCGGTTGTTTCACCGGCATTTCTTCTATGGCAAGCTTTCCACCGAATTCGTGGAGGACGGCTGCCTTCATTGTTTTAGGTAACATATAGTATTATTTTTTAGTTGCGATCGTTAAAATGCGATGGATGCTTCGACGGATAACCCATTGAACTTACCTCCGTTGAGGATATTGTTGGCCGGGTAACCCATGTAAACCTGGTTGACATATTCAATCTTGGTCATGATATTGCGGGTCAGGAACCAGCCGACCGAGCCTGCTTCGCGCTGTACGGTCACATTGCTGGCATAGCCCTGCAAGGCGGCGGTCACCGTATTGTAACGGAAGCCGACAAAGAAATTTTCCTTGTTCGCAGGGAACCGGTAAACACCGTCAATGGCATATTGGGTAGCCTGGCGATCAGTGAATTCGGTGATGGCCCTGCCGTGAGCATTTTCATAGGTGCCAAAGACTTCCAGGCCCTTGAATTTCAAAAACGCATTGGCCATATAGGTATTAACTTGTTCGCTGAATCCGGGGTTCAACCTGCCGGAAAAGGGATTATAGTCATTCTCATTGCTAAGGGTAGTCCCTTTGGCGATGTTAGCATTCGACATGACATAGAAATAATGCGATCCTGTACGGTCGCCGCCGAATAGTGTATTGCTATTGGCGCTATGGTCCGTGTAGAATGAACCCGTTACGCGAACCCGGAAATCTTTGGTCAGCTGCTTGTCATAGCCCAATTTGCCGTGGAAGGCAGCATCGTATTTATTCATCTGGCCTGTGGCGGAATCAAACTTCGTCGACGTGAGTGCGGTCGGGTCGAGCTCGCCATTGGTTATTCCACCCATGGCAAACAGGCCGGTCTTGTTGTGGTAATAGATTTCACCGCCGATTTCCGTAGCGAATTCATCCATGATGTAGTTTTCAATAAAGGGGTTGTAGATAGTATTGCCACCATCTGTCCGCCGGTAGTGTTGATCACCATAGTCTACGTCGAACTGCCCGACCTTGATCGTGAAGCTCTTCATGAGGTTATCGACGAAGGCGCTATGAAGGAAGAGCAGCTTATCGAACTGGATATAGCCGCCTTTTACCCACGTTTCTTCATGGTGCCGTGAGGCTAGGTAGGATGTGAGGTTTACCCGGATACCATCCTCCACCTGAACGTCGACGTTGAGGTTGGCCATAGGCAGGACGAATCCCGGTGTCAGTGATTCCAGGCTGTTGACATTGCCGGTGTAGCCGGTTTCCGTCAATGGCGTGGCGGTATTTTTGTCAGCGAGCGACTGAAAAGTCATTTCGAAGTTACCGCCGACCTTCACGTGCATTTTGGTGAAGGAGGTCGTGTCATACTTCGATGTTTCGAAGACATTGATGCCGGTCTTGTCGTTGTACCGGAAGTATTGCATTTCCTGCTGTGCCGTGGAAGAAAGGCCAATGGCCACGAATGACAGCGTCAGCAGCATCGTGTTAATTAAGGTTTTCATTGTCAATTTTTTAAAGTTGATAAAAGAGATAGTTTGATAAAATTTGTTTTAAAGTGTATCGTGATATCCGGCGCAGCCTTCATCGTACCAAAGAGGGCCGAAGGCGGTCTGACGCCATAGTCTGTCATACGGATACTTTCGGATCCTTCGAAGAGTAGTTTTCCGTGATCAAGGGTAAATGTTTTAACCTGCATGACTACCTGGCGGCTAACACCCGCCAGGAACAGATCGCCCTTCACGGGAACAGGCTGCAGGCCATCGCTGACCTGTGATAATTTCAGCGGCGTGCTCAGCGTGAAGAGGATATCGGGATAGGTTGTCGCCTTGAGCGCCTGGTAGGTTTTATTGTCCATCACCCGGCCCATATCGCTTTTGATAGACAGCACGGCCATTTTTATCCGGATCGAAATGAGGTCCACGCTACCGTCCGGGTTAAGGATCGCCATCATGTCACCCGTTACCTGTCCTACATTCTCTTTCCAGTCGTGCAGGTTGGATGTACCATCGATAGTGACTGTATACTCCCTGGTAAGGGTATAATTGTCCTGCGCGTGGTCACCTGGGGCGATCAGTATGTACAGGGGGAGGAGGAGTATACTTTTTTTCATGACACTGGTTTGTGATATTATGGGTTCAGTTTTTCGAATACGAGCCCGGCAATGAGTCCCTGGAACAAGCCGAACAGGAGCCAGGTGGCTACTATGGCCAGGGATACGCTCATGGCACTGTAGGTGAGCCACAAGGCCGGCAATATGGCGATCAGCGTATAGATCACCCCGAACTCAATCCCGCGCGTCAGGAAGGACCCCGTCAACAAGGTTTTGAAGCGGTCCCAGAACCAGGACAGCGCCAGTGCGATGACGAAGGGGTGAACATAGTAGAGCAGGTATTTGTCCGGGCCGGTGTCGAAGGCCGGGTCATAATATTGCGAGGCGAGGCCGGGAAAGAACCAGATGGTGAGGTATAGTCCGAGGATACTGAGGATCAGCAGGACAAAACCTGCCAACAGCCCTCCTACAATAATTTTCTTCATTGTATTACTTTTTAAGGGTCAGTGAAAAATTAATCGTCAGGGCATCGCCGGTTTTCAGGGCGCCGAGCATGAAGGATGGCGGCTTGATCTGGTAATCCGTCATTTTTATTTGCTGAGAGCCGCTGCATGTAATGCTGCCATCCGGATTCGACTGGCAATCGGCAGTCACCACCACCAATTGGGTTGTGCCCGCAATGGTCAGATTGCCGGTGCTCCTGATCTGGAATTGGCCATTTTTTCCGGGCAGGATAACGGTAGATGCAGAGGCATAGGTTATGGCGGCGAACTTATCCGCCTTCATGGCCGTGTATGCCCTGGAGTCCATTGATGACTCGCCGCTCTTCAGGTTGTGAACGGGGATCGTCAGATCGAATGAAGTGAGGGCTGTGGGCGGGTTACCGGCTGCGGGGCCGAAGGTGAATTTTGCCGAGCAGGACAGGTCTTTCGCTTCCATCGACCAGTTATGCAGATTGGAAGTGCCTAATATTTTAATGTCAGGATCAGCCAGCCGGTAAGCGTCCTGGGCCTGCAGGGAGCCGGAGATCGCGAGCAGCAGAGTGACAGCCAGTCCCGTAAGGCTCCCGGTGCAGCGCAGGCCCAGCGTTTTCAGTCTAAACTTCTTTTTCATGATTAAATGAGTTGTCATGTTGAATTGATGACAACAAAACTATCGTCAATGGAAGCGTGAATCGATGACGTTGGTCATCCCGGCACCTGATTTACTTCATAAAGGGAAATGAGGAGAGTTGAATCTTAAGGGGTGCGGCCGGCTTTTTTGCCATGCTTCAGCTTGTTAAGCGTCTCTCTCACAGCAATTTTCGGCAACTGATCCTTTTGGGAGTGCAGGTACTCCGTGACTTTATCAGGATGGAGTTTGGTCAAACTACGCAACAGCCAGGAGATGGCTTTGGTAATGAGGATGCTTTTTTCACTTTTCAGTCCGCCGATGACTTCAAAGGCGAGTTGACTCAGGCGTCGATCGTCCGACTGCTGCACCGGTTTTGTCAGCAGCACGATCGCCGCACGCCGTTTGTTGATATTTTTGCTGTGGGTGAGTCGTTTGATCAGGGTTTTCCAAGCGGCGAAGTTTCCCAGGATTTCTTCTGCGGTAAAATTCCCGTAACAGATTGCGTCGATGGCGGCCCATCCCTCGGTGTGTTCCAGCCATTCGTCATATAGAGAAGGGCTAAGCAGACGTCTTTGTGTGGGCAGGTATCCGAGTAAAATCCCGCCCATGCACTTTTTCATTGGGGACGGATCGCGGATAAAGGCGCTGATGATTTGTTCTGCCTGTTTTGGGGAAATAGCTTTATTCGCCGCGGCCCAGGCTTTCGCGGCCTGTCTTAGCTGCGGTACAGTCGTAGCGCCGGGTGGAAAAAAATCCGTGACCAAAAAATTGATTATATGGCTCAAATATCGAAAGAAAACGGATATATTACAATACGGCAAAAAGTTCTACCTATGACCATCACTACCCTACTATCTGAACACTGGCCGGCCGTTAAGGCCATTTATGAACAAGGCATTGCAACCGGTGATGCCACTTTCCAGACCGGCGCCCCCGGTTGGGAGGAATGGAATACGGGCCATCTTCCTCATAGCCGGCTCATTGCCGTGGAAGACGGCCAGGTGATCGGCTGGGCAGCGCTGAGCGCTGTGTCCGGCAGGTGTGTATATGCCGGTGTTGCCGAAGTCAGCGTCTATGTAGCCGCCGGTCACCGGGGGAAAAAAGTGGGTGAAATGCTGCTGAAGGCGCTGATCGACGAGAGTGAACGGCATGATATCTGGACTTTACAGGCGGGCATATTCCCGGAGAACATTGCGAGCCTCACCATTCACAATCATTGTGGGTTCCGGCAGGTCGGTTACCGGGAAAAGATCGGAAAGATGTGGACGGGTATCTGGCGGGACACCGTGCTGCTGGAAAGAAGAAGCCGGACGGCGGGGGTGGATTAGTCTGAGCGGGGCGGTGTGGTGATAGCCAGCAGGCAGTTCCTGCACAGGCAGTCGGTGTAGTGGGCGGCGATGAAGGCTTTATCATCGGCTGTCAGCTTAATGCCGCTGCACTGGCATTCGGGGATATTGCCCACCCGGCATTCGAAGGGGGCCTGACAACGGGGGCAATATTTGGTTTCAGCCAGGGAGGTGGGGAACTGGGACATGGAAATGTGTGTTTGAACCGGGCCGAAGGTAATAATTAAACGCGGAGTAATTCATTCAGTCCTTCCCGCTCAAAAATGATCTGCCCGATCCGCAGGTCTGACCAGCCTTCACGAAGACGGTAAGTGAATACGGGAGCATTACCGATCAATTGGCATTCGATAAAGTGGGTACCAATCTTCGGGTTCGCGGTAACGGTCTCTTTGAGCTGTTGAAGATGAGAGGAAATAAAAAAATAAGAATGCTGGAATTGCGTCAGTCCCCTGATGGTCGTTTGGGAAATGGCAAAGGCATCTTCGACGTTGGTGCCACGGAATAGTTCGTCAAATATGGCAAAGCATTTCCTGGCCTGACGGGCTTCGACCACTACATTTTTCAGGGAAATGATCTCCGTCATGAAATGGCTATAGCCGCTGAGGATGTCGTCATTGAGGTTGATGGCGACGGAGATGACATCAAAGAATCCCAGCTCGCATTTCTCCGCCGGGACGGCCAGGCCGAGATGGGCGAGGTAGACGCACAACCCGATCGATTTGAGCAGCGTGGATTTGCCGGCGC
>PMUF01000448.1 GCA_003167015.1 Chitinophagaceae bacterium
ATGTCACGATCAACCGGGACGTAGCTTCCGCCGGCTGGTTTTTGACGAGGAATATCATGCTGAAGGCGGAGTATGTTCACCAGGAATACCTGCATTATCCCGACACCAATATTTTAAACGGCGGCAAATTCTATGGAACAATGCTGGAGGCCTCTATTGCTTTTTAAAAGTAAACAGTTAAATTAAATCAACATCATGTCTATTCAAACGATTAATCCATCCACGAACAAGACGGAAAAGTCTTTCGAGGAAATGACAGAGAAGGCGGTCGATACGGCAGTGGCGCAGGCGGCTAAGGCATTCGACCATTGGAAAAAGACGAGCTATGCGGAGCGGGCGACGTTATTGCATAAGGTGGCTTCGCTGATGCGGGAGAAGAAATCGGCGCTGGCGAAGATCATTACGCTGGAGATGGGTAAACTGATCGCCCAGGCGGAAGGGGAGATCGCCCTGAGCGCGGATATCATCGATTATTATGCGACGCATGGAGCGGAATTCCTGGCGGATAAGACGCTGAAACCGGATCATGGCCAGGCCTTTATCCGTTACAGTCCTATTGGCGTACTGCTGGGGGTGGAACCGTGGAACTTTCCTTTTTACCAGGTGGCCCGTTTTGCCGCGCCCAATATTATGATCGGCAATACCGTGCTGGTCAAACATGCGTCGATCGTGCCGCAATGCGGCATCCTCCTGGAGGACTTGTTCAGGGAGGCCGGCGCCCCATATGGGTTATACACGAACCTGCTGATGTCGGGTAAAAGGGCTTCGGCGCTGGTGTCGGATGAAAGAATTAAAGGCGTTTCCTTGACAGGAAGCGAAGCGGCAGGGGCAAGTATTGCGGCTGCAGCGGGAAAGTACCTGAAGAAATCCGTACTGGAACTGGGCGGCAGCGATGCCTTTATCATCCTGGAAGACGCGGATATCGATCAGGCGGTAGAATGGGCGGTAGTAGGCCGGATGAACAATAACGGGGAATGTTGCGTAGCGGCCAAGCGTTTTATCGCGGTCGAACCGATTGCGGACGAATTCCTTAAAAAGTTCAAAGACAAGCTCTCGAAATTGGTGGTGGGTGATCCGATGGACCCGGCTACACAATTAGGCCCTTTGAGCAGTGAGGAAGCGGCGGTGCAGTTGGAGGACCAGGTGTCGCGTTCTGTGAAGGGCGGAGCGAAAGTGTTGCTAGGGGGTAAGCGTGTGGACAGGGCGGGCGCATTCATGCAGCCGACGATCCTGACGGACCTGAAGCCGGGGATCGCAGCTTATCACGAAGAGTTGTTTGGTCCGGTGGCTTCTTTTTACCGGGTGAAGGATGAGCAGGCTTCCATTGTACTGGCGAATGATTCTCCTTTCGGTTTAGGCGGCTCTGTATTTACGAAGGATATTGAGCGGGGCAAGCGGGTGGCTGACCAGATTGATACGGGGATGGTCTTTATCAACCATCCGACCTGGACGCAGGCGGATCTGCCTTTCGGCGGTACGAAACGTTCGGGCTATGGCCGTGAGCTGTCGGAACTGGGCATCGACGAATTTGTGAATAAGAAATTGATCCGTGTTAGTGAACTCACGGACCCGTTTTAGGCGCACAGCGTGTGCTAACCTTTGAAAATAAAATAGCCTGCCGCCTGTGGAAATCACGGGCGGCAGTTTTTTAACTCAGACTCTTTGAGCTTGCTGTCCAATCCGTCATTTTTGAGATCGGTACGGATGAGGAAGAACAGGCTCATATAGATATTGGCTATCCAGACCAGGGAGAAACCTGAAACGAGATAGCCTCGCCAGTCGGTATAGAGTAATTGATACCGGGTGATGAGGAGCAATAGCGCCGTGACGTAAAAGCTGAAGCAATATTCGCAGGTGAAGAGGTAGAAGAATTTCCGGTGGAGCAGGGTCTTTCCGTAAAGGCTTTGTCTTTTGCAGTAGTTCCTGGGTTCGGAAAATATCTCTTCATGGGTGACGGTCCAGGCTATACAGGCTATCGGGATGGCGAGGATGAAAAGCCAGTAGATTGGCTGCGAAATGGTCATGAGGTATGTTATGCAATTTTCTTGCCACAGGCGTCTGGGATAGTGACAGGATTCATGCGGAGTGTGAATTATGCTAATATCCCGTGGATAGATATAATAGTTGCAGATGGGAATGGGTGGACCTTTGGGCTAAATGTTCATTAAAACAGATAATATGAAATCAAATGCGGATTTACAAAGGGACGTGCAGGATGCCATTAAGTGGGAACCTTTATTGAGCGCGGCCGAGATTGGGGTAATTGCTAAGGAAGGTGTTATTACCCTGACGGAACCGTGGATTCCTGGTATCAGAAATCGGAAGCGGCGCGGATAGCCTGGAAGGCACGCGGCGTCTGGTCGGTGGAGAATGACCTGGTCGTGGATTACGCGTTTGAACTGGCTGATTAATTAGAGGGGTAGGAGGCTCGGCTTCCTGCTCTTTTTTACAGAGAATAACATTAAAATATAGACAATGGCAAATATAGTTTCGGATAAAGAAGTGCCGGTGGTGAGTAAACCATCGACGATGAAGGTGTCATCCGGTAAGGGAGATATGATGAATGCATTGGTGTATCATGGCGCCGGGAAGAAAGCCTGGGAGCAAACGGCTAAGCCAGTCCTGCTGGAGCCGACAGATGCGGTAGTGAGGATCTTGAAAACGACGATCTGCGGAACGGACCTGCATATTATGAAGGGAGATCTTCCGGAAGTAAAGGAAGGCAGGATCCTGGGGCATGAGGGAGTGGGAATTATAGAGGAGGTGGGAAGCTCGGTTAGTAATTTCAAAAAGGGGGATCATGTGATCATCTCCTGCGTCACCTCATGCGGTAAATGCGATTTTTGCAAGAAGGGGATGTATTCGCATTGCGAAAAGGGGGGCTGGATATTGGGCTATATGATCAATGGTACCCAGGCGGAGTATGTGCGGATACCCTATGCGGATAACAGCCTGTATGCGATTCCCGCAGGCTCGGACGAAGAGGCGCTGGTCATGTTAAGTGATATCCTGCCAACAGGTTTTGAATGCGGGGTGCTGAATGGGCAGGTGAAGCCTGGCGATACGATAGCCATTGTCGGCGCGGGCCCGGTTGGAATGGCGGCCTTATTGACATCTCAGTTTTATACGCCCGCCGAAATTATTGTCATCGACCAGGATGACAACCGGCTGAAGGTGGCCAAAACCTTTGGGGCAACACATATTATCAACAGTGCTTCGGAGAATGCGGTGGAGAAGATCATGGGGCTGACCAACGGCCGGGGCGTTGATACGGCAATAGAAGCGGTAGGCGTTGCGGCGACCTTTGAATTATGCGAAGCCATCATTGGGGCGGGCGGTCATATCGCCAATATCGGGGTTCACGGAAAACCGGTGACGCTTCATCTGGAAACTTTATGGTCGCGGAATATCTCGATCACGACCCGGCTGGTGGATACGGTAACGACGCCGATGCTGTTTAAAACGGTTCAGTCGAAGAAGATCGAGCCGAAAAAGCTGATTACGCATCGCTTTAAGCTGGACCAGATGATCGAGGCGTATGACACATTTGAACACGCCGCAAAGGAAAAGGCGTTGAAGGTGATATTGGAGAATTAAATCATTCATTCCAATGAAAGCTATCAACTGTTTGCTGATCACTACCTCGAACAACCGGCTGGGCGATACGCTGAATAAGACGGGTGTCAGGCTGGAAGACCTGGCGGCGCCTTATTATGTATTCAGGGATGCGGGGGAATATGTCACGATTGCCTCGCCAAAGGGGGGACAGATCCCGCTTGATCCGATCTGCCGGACTAAGGAGGAGGAGACAGGGGACACGAAACGTTTTCAGGGGGATTCGCAGGCTATGTATCATTTTTTTCATTCCCTGCCGCTGAAAGAGGTGAGTGCGGAGCATTTCGATCTGGCATTTATTGCGGGCGGATACGGCGCGATGTGGGATTTTCCGGAGAGGTTCCTCCTTTCCTGCTGGAAACGAAACTGTTTTCTCTGGGCGCGTATTACCGGTCGGGCACTGAATTCTCCAGCTATGTGGTCGTTGATGAAAATATCATCACGGGTCAGAACCCGGGTTCGGCGGTTGAAACGGCAACCCGGTTGCTTGAATGGGTGCGTACCCGGAAAAGGGGTACAGAAAACCTTGTTATGGTGCTGGAAACCCCGGGCCATCCGCTGGTACCGGAATTATGCGGTGGCGAAGATTTTGACGGAGTACCTGGAATCCCTGCCGCTGAAATACCCGGGTGCAAAAAAGGGACGAACAAGCCCTCAATTATTATACAATGAAAATGGACGGTAATCCCCCAATGGGGATGGATGGACATGACCACCATCAAATGATGATCGCTGATTTCAGGCGAAGGTTTTACGTAGTGTCGGGGCTTACCGTGCCGATCATGTTGTTGTCTCCGATGGTACAGGGTTTCCTGGGCATTCAGTGGCCCCTTTCGGGCGCCCGGTATGTGCTGTTCGGCTTATCGACGGCAGTGTACTTTTACGGAGGCTGGCCTTTTTTAAAGGGGCTGGTGACGGAAGTAAAGACGAAGGCGCCGGGGATGATGTTCCTGATCGGTTTTGCGATCACGGTGGCATATGTCTATAGTGCGGCGGTAGTGTTCGGACTGAAAGGGGAAGATTTCTTCTGGGAGCTGGCGACGCTGATTCTGATCATGCTGCTGGGGCACTGGATAGAAATGAAGTCTATTGCCGGGGCGTCGAAGGACCTGGAGCTGCTGGTACAATTGATGCCTGCGGAGGCACATCGGGTGGCAGGGGATAAGATACAGGAGGTGAAAACCGATTCGCTGAAAGAAAAGGACGTCATCCTGGTGAAGCCGGGGGAAAAGGTGGCGGCCGATGGGGTGATATTGGAGGGTGAAAGCTATTTGAATGAGTCTTTGCTGACCGGAGAATCGAAACCGGTGAGGAAGATAAAAGGAGACAAAGTGATTGCCGGGTCGGTCAACGGGAATGGATCTTTCCAGGTGGCTGTATCGCACGAGGCAAAGGATTCTTACCTGGCCCAGGTGGTGAAGCTGGTGGATGACGCGCAAAANNTGGTGATCTGCTGCCCGCATGCCTTGGGGCTGGCGGTGCCGCTCGTGGTGGCCAGATCGACGGCCTTGTCGGCCAAACATGGGCTGCTGATCAAAAACCGGACGGCCTTTGAAAATTCCCGGAAGATCACCGTGGTCGTATTCGATAAAACGGGTACGTTAACGGTGGGAAAGTTCGGGGTGTCGAAGGTGGTGGCGCTGCAAAAGGGCATGGATGAAAAGGAAGTGGTGAGGCTGGCGGCAGCGCTGGAACAACGGTCGGAGCATCCTATTGCGACGGGCATCCTGCAAAAGGCAAAAGAACTGGCTGTGGTGGTGCCGGCAGCGGAAAATTTTACTGCCATGACGGGTAAGGGAGTGTCGGGGATGGTCGAAGGTAAAAAGGTATTGGTCGTTAGCCCGGGCTACCTGGCGGAAAATANNGGCTATATCGCTTTATCGGATACGATCAGGCCGGAGTCCGCTGATGCAGTGAAGACATTGAAAGAAAATCACATCAAATCGATATTGCTGACAGGCGACAATAGCAAAGTAGCTAAAAGTGTGAGCGATACCCTCCGCATGGACAGCTATATAGCGGAGGTGTTGCCTGCTCAGAAGTTGGAAAAGATAAAGGCATTGCAGGTCGCCGGCGAATTTGTTGCCATGACAGGGGATGGGGTCAACGATGCGCCGGCCCTGGCT
>PMUF01000149.1 GCA_003167015.1 Chitinophagaceae bacterium
GTCAGTTGCCGGAATGTCCTGATCTATATGGAAACATTCTTGCAAAAAAGAGCACTGACGACCTTCCATTACGCGCTGAATGAGAATGGGTATCTGTTGCTGGGCCATTCTGAGACGACGGCTCCTGCTGCGGATCTATTCACTCCTTACGGCAAAAGTGAAAAGATATATACCCGAAAAAACGTCCCCGGAAAGCTCTTACACCTTTCGTCGGACAAGAAGGACAGCATATCGAAAGACAATGTATTTGCGGTCAGGAAGGAGCCCGGACGGGATGATTTTCAACGGAGTGCGGATGAGATGATCATAGCGAGATATTCCCCTCCGGGAGTGGTGGTGAACGAAGAAATGGAGATCGTGCAGATCCGGGGGCTGACAGGCGACTGGCTGGAACCATCACCGGGCAAGCCGAGCCTGAATGTCTTGAAAATGGTGAGGCAGGGGCTGGCCTTTGAACTGCGGAATGCCTTGCACAAGGCCAAAACGGATAATCAACCGGTGGTAAAGGAAGGTGTTCCCCTCCTATCCCGGGAAAAACAACAGCTGGTAACGATCGAGGTCATCCCGTTGTTGAACACGGTAGAGCGCTATTATCTGGTCCTTTTCCGGGATACGATGGCCGGGGATGGTAAGGAGGCAAGTCCTGATGATCCGGGCAGTAAAGGTGCAGCGGAAAGCCGGCGTAACCGGCAATTGGAAAAGGAGCTGGCGCAGCTACGGGAGGATATGAGGAGCATCACGGAAGATCAGGAAGCGGTCAACGAGGAATTGCAAAGTGCCAACGAAGAACTGCTATCGGGCAGCGAAGAGCTGCAAAGCCTGAATGAGGAGCTGGAGACGTCGAAGGAAGAGATCCAAAGCACCAATGAAGAGCTGACGACATTGAACCAGGAACTTTTCGACCGGAATGCTCAATTGGATGCAGCCCGGCTATACTCGGAATCTATCGTGGCTACGATCCGGGAACCGCTCATTATCCTGGATAAGAACATGAAGGTGAAAACGGCTAACCGGGCATATTATAAAAAGTTCGTGACGTCGGAAGAGGAGACGGAGGATAAATACTTTTATCATCTCAGGAATGGGCAGTGGGATATTCCTTCGCTTCGATCGACCCTCGAAAATAGTTTGGCGGCAGAAGGCCGGATTACCGATGTGGAGATCAAACACAGGTTTGAAGATATTGGGGAAAGGACCCTTTTGCTAAATGCCTGCCGGATCGCCTCGAAGGAGAGTAGCGAATTGTTGATTTTAGTGGCTATTGAAGATGTTACGGATGCCAGGAACAGGGAGTCTGACCTGGTTTCGTTTTCCCGGGAACTGGAAAATAAAGTGGCCGAGCGGACCATTGCTCTTAAAGAATCCAATGCCTCGCTCAAACGGTCAAATGATAGCCTGGAGCAATTTGCAACGATCGCTTCCCACGATTTGCAGGAACCTTTGCGGAAGATACAAACCTTTTCTGCCCTCCTGCATCAACGGCATAGTAAAGATATAGGGGCCGAAGCAGAGGTATTGATTAACAAGATCAGCGTAGCCGCCGAGCGGATGTCCGCGTTGATCCATGACGTACTTAATTTTTCAAAGGTATTGGACGCCAGTGTTTTCGAACGGGTGGACCTGAACGGGATCCTGCAGAAAGTCATCGGTGATTTTGATTTGCAGATCGAACAGAAATCAGCGATAATAACGCATGACAAACTTCCGGTCATTCAGGCGGTCCCCTTGCAGATGAACCAGCTTTTTTACAATTTGCTCGGCAACGCCCTTAAATTTTCCAAACTGGGCGCGCCGCCTGTGATCCATATTTCCTGCAGAGTTTTGGCTGCCGGAGAGGTGCCGGGGCATCTTGCCCTGAATGGCAGTACTTCTTATTATGAAATTATTTTTCAGGATAATGGTATTGGGATCGACAAGAAATTTGCGGAGCAGGTTTTCCTGATATTTCAACGGCTGAATGCCAGGGAGCGTTTTGAGGGTACGGGTATCGGACTGGCGTTATGTAAAAAAATCGTTTTGGGCCACCAGGGAGAAATTTATATGACTTCTGCTGAAGGCGGCGGGACGCAGTTCCATGTCGTTCTTCCTTTGGATCAATAATTGTTCTTTCTTT
The DNA here is from genome assembly GCA_003167015.1 of Chitinophagaceae bacterium. Taxonomy (GTDB): domain Bacteria; phylum Bacteroidota; class Bacteroidia; order Chitinophagales; family Chitinophagaceae; genus Puia. The sequence goes on from PMUF01000149.1 coordinate 2,114, forward strand.
AATGATTTCAATCAAACGACTATGACTATTTTACTGATAGACGATGATGAGGATGACAGGAAGCTCTTTTTTGAGGCAGCCGGCGAAGTCGATAAGGCGATCAATTGTATTACGGCGATCAACGGAGAAGAAGCTCTACAGTATTTAAGCGATACGGCTAACCCTGCGCCGGACTTTATTTTCCTGGACTTGCGAATGCCCGGTCTTAGCGGTCAGCAAACCCTGGAAGAGATAAAAAAGGACACGCGGCTGGCGTCCGTACCGGTAATCGTATACACGACTTCGAGAGATGAGAAGGAGTCGGAAAAGCTTAAGAAATTAGGGGCGACGCATTTTATGAGCAAGCCCGTCTCACCGGACGATGTGTATTATATGGTTTCTTTTGTGCTGGGAGAGAAGTGGAATTAAGGGCTGCCTGTTAAAATCGGTAGCATACGGCATTGATATTCATACCGGCGCCCACAGAGGCAAACAGCAGGATGTCGCCTGGATACAGATGATGCTCCGGCAGCGTTGCCTTCCTGACCATATCGAACAGCGTAGGAATGGTGGCAACGGAACTGTTGCCCAGTTGACGTATGTTCATGGGCATAATACCATCGGGTACCTCCTGGCGGCCAAACAGGCGATAAAAGGCTTTCATGATAGCCACATCCATTTTTTCATTGGCCTGATGAATGAATATTTTTTTTAGCTGATCTATATTGACGTCACAGGCATCCAGGCAGGCTTTCATGGCAGAGGGGACTGTCCGGAGCGCAAATTCATACACTTTACGGCCTTGCATTTTGAGATACCGGGTATTGGATCCGGCGGGCGGGCAATAAGACTGGCCGAGCGTAATATAGTCGCTTTCAACCAGGGCATGTGTCTGGCTGACAGAACCCAGGATACCAGGTCCGGGCACCCCGGCCGTGCTAGCTTCGAGGAGGACGGCGCCGGCACCGTCGCTGTAGAGCATGCTGTCACGGTCGTGGGGATCGATGACCCGGCTCAGAGTCTCGGCGCCGACGATCAGGCACTTCCGGGCGAAACCCGACCGGATATACGCGTCCGCCTGTATGAGTCCCTGAAGCCAGCCAGGACAGCCGAACAACAGATCATAGGCTACACAGGCTGGATTGCGGATAGACAGTAGGCGTTTTACACGGCTGGCGAGGCTCGGTACAGAATCGGACTGGCAACTGTTCTTGGGAACGTCGCCGAAGTTATGCGCGACGATCAACTGATCGATAGTCTCCGGATCAGTCCCGGCATCCTCTATGGCGGCTGCAGCGGCGAGAGCAGCCATGTCTGACGTATTCATGTTGTCATGCGCATAGCGCCGCTGTGCAATTCCCGTAATCTGTTCGAACTTATCGATGACCTCTACGGCATTGCTTGTGATGCGCTGCCGGCGGTCGTTATAAAATTCGATAAAAGCAAAATCACGATTCGATCGAACCTTATCCGGTATATAGCTGCCTGTCCCTGTAATTGATGACCCCATAATGTTGAAAAAAATACCCTACATTTAAAAAAACACGCTTAAAGGTACTTTACCCCTGACCCTCACCATTTATAAGATTCCCGGAAAACATTACAAAATTTACAGGTTATTCCCTGATCAACTTTACCGTCTGTTTTTCCTGCCCTGTGGTGATGCTCAGAAAATACATGCCTGACGCCAAAGATGCCAAAGCAGTTGGGTTCAGTGTGTTACTGCCTTTTTGTAAGGTAAGGGCCTGTTGCAATATCCTGTGCCCCGCCGCATCCGTCACGGCCATATTCCCTTCAGCCGCTTCCGGCATGGTCACAATGACCGATAGACTTTGATGATATGGATTCGGCGATACGCTGATGGCAAAGCTGCCGGTCGCCGATTGCAGCGTAATGATTTTGCTGTAGGTGAAACTCCCGTCAAGATCCACCATTTTCAGCCGGTAGGAATAGCTGGCGCCACCAGTCTGAACATCCAAATAGATGTAGGTTAATGGCTGTTCGCTGTTGCCTGCGGCCCGCACCGTATCCAGCGACAGAAAACTGCCGCTGCCTGAAATGGCGCGCTCCACATCGAAATACGCGGTATTCTCTTCCATCGAGGTTTCCCAATGCAGCTGGTTGCCCGTCGCTGTCACCAGACCGGTAAATGCTGTCAGCGTCAGCGGGACGATCGACGAACCCGATACGAAAAATCCGCTGAAGCCCGTCACGCTGAAGGTTACCTCCCACCGGCTCGCCGTCGAATTCCGGGTCACCGACGTAGGCACAATCGTCCCATTGGTCCCCACATACGTATCGGGCGTCGTGCCTGTCCCATGGAACTGTGAAATGGTAAGGTTGGCAATGTCCGTCGCATCCGAAGGCCCCGTCGGCAGTTCCGGATAGCTGCCCCGGAAGGTGTGACAGCCGCTATCGGACTGCAGGTGCCGTCGGAATAGGTGGTCGCTAGGCCCGGAAAAACGGAGAAGCTGGCACAGTCCGCCCCTCCGCCCGCCGTCCCCGCCGGCGTGGTTTGCAAAGCATTCACAGTGACCGTCTGCGTCGTCGAATTATACCGCGAACAACCATTACTAGTATAGGTATATAAGGTTGCAGTACCCGTAGAAGAAAAATTCACCAGGTCGACCGTATCGTTAATGGCCCCCCAGGAAAGAGTAGAATTGGCATTGCTGACATCCCAGTAAGTGCTGTCGCCCGTCAGGTTACCCGCGACAGTATACTGGAAGGTCTGCCCCTGACAGACGCTCGTCTAAGGACTCTGGAAGACCGGCGAATTGGCGTTGGCTGTAAAGACGATCAGCGTATCGTCATTGGACAAGACAGTAGGATTAGCCGTTGCACCATACCGGTAGAGATAATTATTCATACTGACGTTAACGCTGTTGATGGTCAGGAAGTTGTACGAGCTACTGCTATACGTAGCGCCGTCCGTGATGGTAGTCCAGGTGATCCCTTGTCGGTCGATACCTGCCAGAAATAACCCGGGCCGGGGCCACTCAACGTTTGGATGGTCGTTTCCTGGCCTGCGCAGGCAAAGGTCTTTGCTGAACCCGAGATGGCCTGGGCCATGGCCCCAACGGAAAGGATAATAGTAAAAAGAACGAGTAGATATTTTTTCATAAGTAGCGTTTCCCAAAAATAATAAACCCGGTCCACCGGACCGGGTTTAAAAATTAAATATTTTTTATATCTCATCCCGCCACATCCTTCCCATGGCAGTTCTTATATTTCTTGCCACTGCCGCAAGGACAGGCATCATTGCGACCGATCTTCGGTCCCACCTTCACCGGCTCTTGTTTCACCGCGGTGGAAGGATCATAATAGTCGCCCCCACCTTCCTGGGGCACTCCGTTCGGAGCCCCTGGATTAACCATCGGACCCGGACCGGCCGCCGCCATTTCGTCCTTGCGCACTTTCAACTTGCTCATATCGGTCTTTTGCTCACGACCTTCCCGGATACCTGACGGACCACCCGCTTGCTGGTTGCCGGAATGAATGCCGCTATGACAGAGGAAGCTGATGATGTCCCTGTTAACATCGCTGTCCATTCGCCTGAACAATTCAAAGGCCTCGACTTTATAGATCACCAGCGGATCTTTCTGTTCCAGATAGGCCGTCTGCACACTTTGCTTCAGATCATCCATATTCCGCAGGTGCTCCTTCCAGGTCTCATCGATGATGGACAAAGTGATCTGCCTTTCCACGGCATTCATCAACTCGCGCCCTTCGCTGTTCAGCGTTTTCTGCAGACCCGCTACCACATTGATCCTTTTCTTCCCGTCGGTGAACGGTACTACTACATTCTCCACATGGGCACCTTGCGTCGCACGGATATTGTTGAAGACCGGTAAGGCCTGCTTGCGCATCTCGTCCAGCTTGTGCTCGTAATTTTTAATCGCCTCCTGGTACAGCTGCTCCGACAGCTTGTTCACATCTCCCTTCAGGAAATCATCGTGGTCGATCTGCGTGTCGATACCGAAATTGACGATGGTGGATAATTTGAGCCCTTCGAAATCATCCTGCTCCCGGAAAGAGTTCACCAGCCCTTCTGCCACAATATAAAAAGCATTATCCAGGTCCAGCGCCAACCTCTCCCCAAACAAAGCGTGATTGCGTTTCTTATAAACGACATTCCGCTGCTTGTTCATCACGTCATCGTATTCCAGCAGCCGCTTACGAATGCCGAAGTTATTTTCTTCCACCTTCTTCTGCGCCCGCTCGATGCTCTTCGTCACCATGCTGTGCTGGATCACTTCCCCTTCCTTATAGCCCATCTTGTCCATCAGCGAGGCAATCCGGTCACTACCGAACATCCGCATCAGGTCGTCTTCTAGTGATACATAGAACTGTGTCGTTCCGGGATCACCCTGCCTGGCCGAACGGCCCCGCAACTGCCTGTCCACCCGCCGGCTCTCATGCCGCTCCGTACCGATGATCGCCAGGCCGCCGGCTTCCTTGACGCCAGGCCCGAGCTTGATATCCGTACCACGACCGGCCATATTCGTAGCGATCGTTACCGCGGAGGCAAGACCCGCCTCGGCAATCACCTGGGCCTCCCGGGCATGCTGTTTCGCATTCAGAACGTTATGGGGAATTTTTTTGACCTGCAACATTTTGCTCAGCAGCTCGCTCACTTCCACCGAAGTCGTACCTACCAGGGAAGGCCTGCCTTCCGACCGCAGCTTTTCGATCTCGTCGATGACCGCTTTGTACTTTTCGCGTTTGGTCTTGAAGACCAGGTCCTGGCTGTCTTTCCGGATAGCCGGCACATTGGTGGGAATGGTCACGACATCCAGCTTATAGATGTCCCAAAGTTCGGCTGCCTCTGTTTCCGCCGTACCAGTCATCCCGGCCAGCTTGTGATACATCCTGAAATAATTCTGTAAGGTAACCGTCGCATAGGTCTGCGTAGCCGCCTCGATCTTCACATTTTCCTTGGCCTCGATCGCCTGGTGCAGACCGTCACTGTACCTGCGCCCGTCGAGGATACGGCCCGTCTGTTCGTCCACGATCTTTACCTGTCCCTCCAGTACCACGTACTCGACGTCTTTATCGAATAAGGTATAGGCCTTCAATAATTGCTGTACCGTATGGATGCGATCGGCCTTGATGGCATATTCATTCAGCAACGCTTCTTTGCCTTGCAGTTTTTCTTCCGTGCTCAATTCGCTTTTTTCGATATCGGCCAGTTTGACGCCGATGTCCGGAAGGATAAAGAACTCGGGGTCTTCTCCCTCCCGCGTGATCATCTGGATGCCTTTATCGGTCAGGTCTACGGAATTATTCTTCTCGTCGATCTGGAAATACAATTCTGCATCCACCTTCGGCATCTCCTTCTGCTGATCGGCCAGGTAATAGTTCTCCGATTTCTGCAGCCTGACCTTCATGCCCGGTTCGCTGAGGAATTTGATCAGTGGCCCCGACTTCGGCAGACCCCGCCAGGCCCGCATCAACGCCAGCCCGCCGTCCTTGGGGTCGTCATTGCCTTCAGCGATCTTCTTCTTCGCTTCTATCAGGAACTGGTTCGTCACCCGCCGCTGCGCTTCGAATAACTTTTCAACCCGTCCTTTCAGAATATGATATTGCTGATCGTCGCCCTTCGGCACCGGACCGGAAATGATCAGCGGCGTCCGCGCATCATCGATCAGTACGCTATCCACTTCATCCACCATCGCATAATGGTGCTTACGCTGCACCATCTCGTCGGGGGAATGTACCATGTTATCGCGGAGATAGTCAAAGCCGAATTCGTTGTTCGTGCCGTAGGTAATGTCGGCCAGGTAAGCCTTCCGGCGGGATTCACTGTTCGGCTCGTGCTTGTCGATACAGTCCACCGTCAGCCCCAGCCATTCAAATATCGGCCCGTTCCATTCCGAGTCACGACGCGCCAGGTAATCATTCACCGTGACGATATGCACTCCTTCCCCGGACAGCGCATTCAGGTAAGCCGGCAACGTCGACACCAGTGTCTTACCTTCGCCCGTCGCCATTTCCGCGATCTTTCCCTGGTGCAACACCGTGCCGCCGATCAGCTGTACATCATAATGCACCATATTCCAGGTGATAGGACTGCCCGCCGCCATCCAGGAGTTCTTATAAATGGCCTGGTCGCCTTCGATGCGGATATGCTCTTTTTTGATACTGAGGGTCCGGTCCAGTTCCGTCGCAGTAGCCACGACCTCCGCATTCTCCTTGAACCGGCGGGCCGTTTCCTTGACCACCGCAAATGCTTCCGGTAATAAGGTCTCCAACACTTCCTCGATATGCTCGTCACGCTCCTTCTTCAACTCGTCGATCTGCTGGTAGATGACATCTTTTCCGTTGATATCGCTGAAAGGGAGATCTTCCGCACTTTTATTGAGCGCCGCCACCTCGGTATCGAGTTTGCTTAAATGCTCCTTGATCCGGGCCTTGAACTCCTGCGTCTTGGCCCGCAATTGATCGTTGCTCAGGGATTGGTAAGCCAAAAAATGTTGATTGACCTCACCCACAATGGGTTGGATGGTCTTGATATCCTTTTCCGACTTATTTCCACCGAATATTTTAGCTAGAATACCTAACATAATTCCTTAAGTATTAATGATTTTATGGTTTTTCCTGTAAAAGACCGTCAAATATAATGCTATCCTTGCCGGAAAGTCAAATTGACAGGGGAGGCAAATGTACGAAATTGCCCCCATCCCCCCCCTGTTTCCGCTCGCATTTCCGCCTGCCTTGCCGATGCAACGCCCGCCCGCCTACCCGCTGCAGCAAGCCCCCCTTCCCACCGTTCGGGTATATCGGCCGCGCCCTCGCACGTCCTCTTCCTGCAGCCCGGATGCCGCCGGACACTTTGTCCTTCTCTGCCCTTACCGGCGGCAAAAAAATAATTTTTGCACATGATAAAGAAATTAGTATCTTAGTACTAAATATATTAGTCTATGTCGGTAGCAGGACAAAATCTGAAATACCTCCGCAAGCTTCGCGGATGGACACAAGAAGAATTCGCCGCCAAATTAGGGATCAAAAGATCTCTCCTCGGAGCCTATGAAGAAGAAAGGGCCGAACCCCGGCTGGAGGTTCTGGAGACGGTGGGAGATATGTTCAAACTGACCTTGGACGAGTTGCTGCGCAAAGAACTCAGCGATTCCAAAGGCGGCAGTTATCTCAGCAAAAGAAGGGCGCAGAAATTAGTCGCCGCTTCCAATGAGATCCAATTGGTGCCCGTTAAGGCCGCGGCAGGCTATCTGGCCGGTTATGCCGACCCGGAATTTCTCGACGAACTCAATACGTTCACCCTGCCCATGCTGGCCCCCGGCAACTATCGCGCCTTTGAGATCGTCGGCGATTCCATGCTTCCTACACCCAGCGGTTCGGTCATCGTCGGCCAAAAAGTAGACGATATGGAAGAGCTCCGCAGCAACCAGACCTATATCGTCGTGTCCCGCAATGAAGGCATCGTGTATAAGCGGGTGATGAAAAATAACAAGCTGAAAAACAAGTACACCCTCGTCAGTGACAATACGGCATATCAACCCTATAACGTTAATTCGGAAGATGTGCTGGAAGTCTGGAAAGCGCAGATGATCATCAGCAAGGCCAACACCCAGCAAAGATGGGATGTCAATCAACTGGCCAGTCTGGTCAGTAATCTGCAGGATCAGGTCAGTACGCTCAAAAAGAAAATGAACTGATCAGCCTGCCATTCACGCGCGACGATCAAAGCACATTCAAGGGTGTTTGCAGATTCCGAAATACCATGTGGGGAATACACGTAGGCTATACCTGGAGCCTGAATGGAAAAGGCCGCCCGAAAAACTAACTATTACTGGATCTGAAAAATACTCGCCCGCTGCTGGCTTTGCCGCCGCTGCGGCCCATCGGCAGGTGGTAAAATGGCAAAGACATTCGATTCCGGCACCGGATCAATCGACACCGTTCCCGTAAAATGCCCAAATGCCGGCAATATCGCATAGTCCCCCCCGAAATAGAAGCACGGGAACTGTAGACTTTGTTTGCCCATCCCCCGGATACGAATCCCCGGATGCAAATGCCCGGAGAAAAAATAAGGCCGCTGCCCAACCTCTCCCGCTGCCGCACCTCCACCAGCCATCCCCACCTCCGCAATATCATGAATAAACGCAAACTCCCCTAGCCGTAACACATCCCTGTTCACCGTGATCCCTGCCGCCTCATACCAATCCTCATGCAACACATCGTGATTGCCCAGGATCAGCCTGATCCCCAGATCCGGAAAATCATCCCGCCACCGCCGGAATAAATTCAACTCCTTGTTCTCCCGGCTGTGAAACAAATCCCCGACAACCAACAATTGCCGCGGCTGAAAATACTGGATCAGGGAGAGTAACCGCAACAGATCCTCACGGTAAACCGACTGCGGGACGGCAATCCCCGCCTTACGGAAATGTCCCGTCTTGCCAAAATGCAGGTCGGACAAGATCAGGCTTCGTTCTTCCTCCCAGAAAAGACAACGGTGCGGGGATAGCCATAACTGCTGACCCCTGATGCGATGTGGAAATGCCGGCTGCATAATATAGTTGAGCTCCCAGTTGGTAAAGGTATTTAATATTTATACGCCCTCCTTTGCCATTCCTGAAAATTGTCCTTACATTAGAAGAACTAAAACAAACTTTACAATGGCAGACCTTAACCAACCCGCTAACACCGAAAATTGGCTGGAAGAACCAAAGAAACTTCCTTCCATGCTGAACGTATTGACAATCCTCACGCTGGTTTGGAATCCTATAAGCATCCTATTCTCCATTTACGGCTTTTTCAGCGCCCAATCCAACTACGACAAAATGGTCCAGGCCCAGGATAAAATGGACCAGATGCCCGACTTCGTCAAAAATATGATGGGCTCCGACCCGGTAGGCGCGGCGCGTAAGGCATTGGATAACCGCGTCCCGGTTTTGCTGCTCGGCCTGGCCGGCGCCATCCTTTGTCTCTATGGCGCTATACAGATGCGTAAACTGAAAAAGACGGGGTTTTCCATCTACGTGATCGGCGATATCGTACCCTTCGGCAGTATTATCTTCGTCGGGACAGGAGCCATCTCCGGCTTTTCCGCCATCATTGGCCTCGGCCTCACCGCCCTCTTCCTTATCCTGTATGCAACCCAGCTTAAGTATATGAAATAATCCGCTACCAGCAATCGCCGGCCGTCCCGAAGGCCCATCATCGCGCCTTTTACCGCAGCTGCGCCTGCATTCGCCTGACCCTGTCCTCCAGTTTCTCTGAAGACAGATCCTCACGCATGCTGTCTACCTTTAATGGAAAGCAGAAAGGTGTCAGCTTGCCGGGCCAGCGCAGCACAATATTACTCTGCCGGATTCGCTCCAGCATATTCCGCAGCCGCCTCTCCTCCATCTGCTGATCCATCACCTCATTATAGGCTTGCCGGATCAACAAATTGTGGGGGTCGTATTCACTGAACACGTTGAACAGCAGCGAAGCCGAAGACTGAAGATGCCGGGCCTTGGTATGTTCCCCCGGAAAACCCTGGAAGATCAACCCCCCGATCACCGCGATATCCCGGAACTTTCGCCGGGCCATCTCCGCACTGTTCACACTGCGCTGGATATCCGCAGTCAGGTCCTCCGGGCTGAACAATTCGTAGACATTCGTATCGTCTACCGGAATCGGCTGGTCGCTCAGCAGCTCGAAACCATAGTCATTCATCGCAAAGGAAAAACTGATCGGTGTCGTCCGGCTGATCCTGTAAGCCAGCAACGCCGCCATCGCCTCGTGAACCAGCCGCCCTTCGAAAGGATAGACAAATAAATGCCAGCCATCTTTCGTTTCGATCTGTTCGATCAACAATTCATTTTCCCGAGGCATATACGACAGCGCCGCCTGTAATTCAAACAACGGCCGCAACACCCGCAACTCTACATCCGTCTCTACCCGCGTCCGCCCGCGATCCACCTCACTCTCCGTGTGCCCCGTCTCCCCATCGTCCGCCCTACCCGCCACCATCTCCGATGCCTCATCCAGCTTTCGCCGTAACATCATCCCCAGATTCGCCGACAACGGCATCCTCCCCCCGTTCCAACTGGGAACCCTCGACTTCTTCGCCGTCGACTTCCGTACCAATACCGTCATATCCTTGATCATCACAAATTCCAGATTCCTGCCCGCCAGCGTAAAGACATCCCCCGGGTCCAGCCGCGAAATAAAATATTCTTCAATTACCCCGACATACCCACCACTCGTAAAGCGTACTTTGAGCATCGCATCGCTCACGATCGTCCCTATATGCAACCGGTGCCGCATGGCCACCCGCCGGCTATTGATCTTATACAAACCGCCCTCCATCACCTCCACCTTCCGGAACTCATCATACTGCTGCAACGCCGATCCGCCTTCCGTGATGAAATGCAGGATCTCCCGCCATTCGTCCTCCGTCATCTCGCTGTAGCAATACGTGTGCTGTAATTCCCGGAAGATGTCGTCAGGATAAAAACCATCCGAGATCGCCAGCGTTCCCAGGTACTGGATCAATACGTCATAACACAGCAGCATTGGCTCCCTGCTCTCGATCAACCCTTCGTGCATCGCCGATTTCAATGCCGCAGCCTCCACCAGCTCCAGCGAATGCGTCGGCAGGAAATAGATGGTGCTCACCTGCCCGGGTTGGTGACCGCTTCGCCCTGCCCGTTGAAGAAACCGGGCTACCCCCTTCGGGCTCCCTACCTGGATCACGGTCTCCACCGGCCGGAAATCTACCCCGAGATCCAGGCTGGCCGTGCAGACCACGGCTTTCAGCTTACCCTCATGCAACGCCTCCTCTACCCAGTTGCGCAAGGCCATATCGATCGATCCGTGATGCAAGGCAATGGCCCCGGCCAGATCAGGGCTCACCGTCAGCAATGACTGATACCAGGTCTCGCTCATGCCCCGCGTATTGATAAAGATCAGCGTCGTCCTACTTTTTTCGAGAATAGGGATCACCTTATGGATCAGCTTCAGCCCGAGATGCCCCGCCCAGGGATATTTTTCAATTTCGTCCGGCAAAATAGACTCTACATGGATAGGCTTATCCAACCGCGCCCGCACAATGAACTCGCGGGCCGCGCCTCCGACCTCTACCGCCGCGGTGCCCCCCTCCTCCGCGCTCCCGCTGGCCACCCCATCCCCACGCCCCCGCTGGCCAAGCGAAGCCAGCAAAACTTCCTTTGCCTGCTCCAGATTGCCGATCGTCGCGCTGATCCCAATGATCGAGCAAGCCCCCTTCTTTACCCCCATGATCCGCGAAAGCGCCAACTCCACCTGCACCCCCCGCTTACTGCCCAGCAACTCATGCCATTCATCCACCGCAATCACTTTCAACGCGGCAAATACTTCCGCATAGCCTTTCTGCGCCAGCAACAAATGCAGGCTCTCCGGCGTGATGATCAGCACTTCCGGCATTCGCCTTTTCTGCTTCTGTCGCTCACTCATCTCAGTATCTCCGTTCCGGGTGCCTACCTGCCACCGCATCCCCAAACCCGCGATCACTTCCTCCATCGCCCGGCCAATATCTTTGGCCAGCGCCCGCAACGGGGAGACCCACAACAATTGCAGCGCATTCCCGCCCCGCGTTCGATAATCATCCGGATGCCGGTTGATAAAATCGACCAACACGCCCAGGAATACGGAGAAGGTTTTTCCACATCCCGTCGGCGCATTCACCAGCCCTGAGCCCTGGTCAAGGATATGCTGCCAGGTCTCCTCCTGGAACGCAAAAGGCTGCCGCCCCTGCGTCTCCATCCATGCCCGGATCGTCCTGTATCCTATCGTCTCCTTTAATTCCATTGTTATATAACCACTCCTTAACAGCGACATAAAACGCCGCGTTTTAATTTCAATAAAATTAAACCTATGCACCGACTTATCCTCCCCGCAGCATTCGTGCTCCTGCTGAGCGCGTGCTCCACTTACCAGTACATGACCGTCGATTCCACACAATTGAAAAGAGACGATCACAGCCAGCTCATCTTCGAAAACGATACCCTCCGCCTCACCTGGCGACTCGAAGGTAAAGGCGGCGCTGTAACGGTCAATATTTACAATAAGACCGATCAACCCCTGTACGTCAACTGGAAAAAATCGGCCTATATCCGCAATGAACAGGCTACCGCTCTCTTTAACAACAACCTCACGATCCAGGGTAATTCAGCCGCTATAGCCTATCGCACTGGCAGGACCACCTTGTCCGAAGGCCGCTACGCCGCCTCGGTTTCCCTGCCGGAAGGTATGGATTTCATTCCCCCCGCCAGCAGCTTTTCACGACAGCTGCCGGACCTGCAGCGGACAGGCCTGCTGGAAGCCTACCTCTCCGACAGCTTGCCCGAAAAGAAATCAATCGCGCCCGACGGCCTGAATCACTCCCGCTATCGGCAAGCGAATTTCAGCGAAGACCAATCTCCCGTTCGCTTCAAAAGCTATCTGACTTTCTCCATCGGAAACAATAATCCACAGGAATTCGCCGAGACTTGTTCATTCTATATCGGGGAAATATGCCAGACCAGTTCAGCGCCGGACTTTTTCACCCTCTACAGGCAGCAAGGTGATCAGTTCTATATCACAAAGTCTTCAAATACTCAATGATGGCTTTCCTCTCCTGTTTGCTTAACCGGTCGCCATACGTGTGCCCATAGTTGCCGTAACCCGGAATCGTCGTATTGTACACAGTCGTCGCCCCGTTGCCCGCCTGGGATCCCGTCGCCCTGCCCGGTATCCCAGCCCCCTCGCGCCGCGTATACTTCCACCCGACCTCCGCATAGTCATACTGCGGATGGTCGAAATCCCGCGACCAATAAACCGGCCGCAGCTTGCTGTTGAGCACCGCTTCCAGCGTAGGCACCGAACCATTGTGCAGGTACGGCGCCGTGATCCAGATGCCGTCCAGCGGTGGCGCAATATACCCGTTAAATGGTTCTAACCTCGCCGGATGATCCCCCTGGGCAAACCAGCTTTGATTGAACCATCCGATGAACTGCGGGCTCTGGTAATTACTCTTGTATAACAATGAATCGGTACCCACCAACGATTCGGGTATCAGCAGGTTAGGATAGTCGCCTCCGTCACCGTAATGGCCATGGCACTTCGAACAGTGTTGTATGAATAGTACGCCTCCCTGCCTTGCCAGGCTCTTATCGATAGGGTAGGGATACTTCGGCGGTTTCAGGGAATAGATATAGGCCAGCACGTCGTTGATATGAGTGTCTACAGCCCGCGCTTCCAGGCTGTCGCTCACCGTCAGCAGGTTCGACGCCATCAGGAACCGGCCGAAATCCCCCCGCCCGAAGCCGTTGTAGAACATCGCATGCTTCTTCTTCAGCAACCACCAGGGCGGTGTATCGGTGGGGATCACCGCTCCCGATATATCGATCACGGGGTTTTCACTCCAACGCAGTGTCTGCGGGTCACGATGAGCGACCAATAGATCCGCCAGCCGGTCCGCCGAATTAACTCCCCGCACCTCTGTATACAACTGCCCGCTGATAGTCTTCATGGCCGTAAGGAAAGGCGCCGCCGCCTCATATTTCCGTGGATCGCCCCGTTGAAGAATCCGCTCTGCCGCTGCCGCACCCCTCGGATTCAATTTTTTCCGGTCCGTAAAATCGATAAAGGTATTTCCCAGCCCAATATATAACTTGCCATCGAACACCTGGGCATGACATTCCAGGCAATTCGGCGCCACCACTACCTCTCCGTTCGGCGCATTCACCGCCGTATATTCATGGCTGATGACCGCATTCGGACTATCCCGCTGCAGATAGTTCGTCGTTGTCCGGCCAAAGCCCAGCAAAAAATAATCGTAAGGAATGCCGCTCTTGATATAATCGCCGGTCGTCAGATATTTGTATCCCGCAGCCACGTCACCGCTGCGCTGCGGACTCGCCGGTACGAATACCGGCTGCTCCTTCCCGTCGTCCCCCGTTAATACCATCGTAAAAGCCAACCCCATCGCTCCCAGCAACGCCAGCACAAGCATCTTTTTCATAGTATAAATTTACGCATAATCGCCCACCGGCATACCACCCGCCCGTCGCTCGCCGCCCAACACCGCCCGCCGGCTCCTACCGCCACCATCGGCCCACCGTCCCCTATTTACCATATACCTCCAGCATTCTCTTCAGATTGTCCAGCGTATCGATCTCCGCCGGTGTCTTATCCTTTCTCCATCGGTTGATCCGTGGAAAACGCAGCGCAACGCCCGACTTATGCCTGGCCGAAGCGGCAATGCCCTCAAAGGCGATCTCGAACACCAGTTCCGGCCGTACTGTCCGAACGGGACCGAATTTCTCCAATGAATTCTTCCGCACAAAAGCATCCACTTCCGCCAGCTCTTTGTCTGTCAGCCCCGAATAGGCCTTCGTAAAGGTCACCAGCTGATCTCCTGCCCGCACCGCAAAGGTATAGTCCGTATAAAGGTTACTTCGCCGGCCATGCCCCTTTTGCGCATAGACCATCACTGCATCGATCACCAACGGATCGATCTTCCATTTCCACCAATCACCCCGCTTGCGCCCCACCTGGTAAACCGCGGACTTTCTTTTCAACATCACCCCTTCGCTCCCTACCTCCCGCGACAATTGCCGGATCGCCGCCAGCTGCTCCCAACTATCATAGGGAATGACCGGCGACAACTGCAGCAAGGGATGGTCCACGGACCTGACAATGGCCTCCAGCTGCGCCCTTCTCTCCTTCAAAGACCGATTCCGCCAGTCCTGGCCTTCATATTCCAAAAGGTCGTAGGCAATGAACCCCACCGGCGCCTCCTGTAAATTTTTTTTCGTGACATTCTTCCGCCCGATCCGCGTCTGCAACGCCGCAAAAGGCAACGGCACAAAATCCAGCGTGATCCCCCTCTCCCTCTCATCGCCCGTGCGCGCCTCGCCATCCGTCAACCCGCCGCTCGCCGCCACCCTCGGCCCGCTTCCCAGCCCGATGATCTCCCCATCCAGCACCACCCCCTCGGGCAGCCGCTCTGTCCACACCTGGTATTCCGGAAACTTCTCCGTCATCAACTCCTCTCCCCGGCTCCACACGAACAACTGCCCGCCCCGGCGTATCACCTCCCCGCGTATCCCGTCCCACTTCCATTCCGCTTGCCACTCCGAAGGATCACCCAGCGCTGCCGGCTCCTCCTCCAGCGCATACGCGAGATAGAATGGATAAGGCCGCGATAGCTCGCTACCCCCGCCTTCACCGCTGATCAAAGCTTCATAAGGAGTGGTGGCAGGGTCCCAGTCTCCGCTGATGCGGTGCGCGATAACAGCAGCCTCAGCCCCCGTCGCTCTGGCCAGGGCATTCACCACCGTCTGCTGCGAGATGCCGATCCGCCATCCACCCGTGATCAGCTTATTGAATATAAACCGTTCCTCGCTGTTCATTGCTGCCCAGCATTCGAGCACAAAGGCTTTTTTCACTGTTTCTTCTTCCTTTCCCAGCTTCGCCAGCCGCAGCAGATAATACGTCAGGCTCCGGCCTTCTTCGCTCGCCTCCGTTCCCGCCTCACCCGCGCCGTCATCCGCCTCTTCCGTCCCCACCGCCAACAGCAGCGCTATCGTCTCCGCCAGATCGCCGACGGTATGATAACATTCTTCGAACAACCACCCCGGCAACCCCGTAACCTCGCGGCACCATTCCCATAGCAAGGTCGTATTCACCGTTCGCTTTGGCCGGCGTCCGCTGAACAGGGCAATAACCCATACCTTATCCGCGTCATCGGCTTCGCTGAAATAATTCTCCAGCGCCTCCAGCCGGTCATTGGTCTTGGTGCTGGTGCCCAGTTTCACCGCCAGCGCGGCGAATCGTCGCATCCCCCCTGTGTGCTCAACCTTCCCCATGACCCGCGTCCTCCCCGCCGCTTCCCGCCGCCCGATCCCCTTCGCCCGCATCCCC
>PMUF01000479.1 GCA_003167015.1 Chitinophagaceae bacterium
GTATTTATAAAGTTGCAAAGACCGATGATGTTATTCCTGTTTCGATGCCCCGTTGTCAGCTATATTGTTTCGGGCAGTGAACCCGGGAAAATAATGCGAATCCTGTCCCGGCTTATATTCCAGGGCAGGAACCAGTTGGGGCATTTTTTTATTTGTTGCAGCGTAACAAGAAGTGTTTATCTTTTAAATGCGGCCAGGGCATTATCGATCAGCGGCGCTATTTCGGGAAAATTACGGGCCAGGCCTAGTGCCTGGTAAGACAAGCTTTCTGTGCTGGTCTCCACCCAGCCTTCCATGAGCGTGAGCGGTCCGAAATTCGTACGCACGTTTGGCCAATGATGAGCAAAGTGCCGAAAGCTTTTTCTAAAGGCATCGGCAAATTTCCTGCTTTCTATTGCATAACCTGGCAGCTTTCGCAGTTTCAGGGCATGGATATTGTAAAATAGTTTTTGTTCCTTCAAAGGTTGTTCTTTTGTCCAAACTGAAAAGAAGATCCTGGTTTCGGCAGTTAAGGGGTCCTGTAAGGGATTTGCCCAAGATGCCCTGTATAATTTCAAAACAACAGCGTCGCGGTAGGTGACTGCAGCAACTTCTAGTTGATGGGTTAACAATTCGCTTTTTAGCGCTGTTGCCATTTGTTGAAAATATTCAAGATAACTGGCTTTTTCCATGCTTATTAGTTTTTATTTTCCCCACTGTATGGCCTGCCTTTAGTAATAACCATTGCGAGCCATGTTCTTCCACAATGTCCAGTTTAAATTTACGAGTATGGACATAGTTGGATAAGCTGTATTTATCCGGTCAAAGATAATAAGAAGACGGTAGCCAGGACAAGGATCTGGTGCGTAAATTCGATGACCGGGTATTTCAGCTATCCCTGGACGTCACCAACGAAAAACAGGCAAAAGAAGTTGTTGCCTCTGCCATCGATCGCTTTGGACATATCGACGTGCTGGTCAATAATGCGGGTTACGGCGACAACAGGCCCTTCGAACAGGTTCCGGCGAGTGAATTCAGATTGCTGGTGGAAACCGTCTTCTTCGGCACGGTAACCCTTACCGGGGAGGTCTTGCCCTACATGCGAAAAAAACGGAGAGGGCACATCATCAACATATCGTCTGTCGGAGGCCGTTTTGCTACTCCGGGCAACGCCGCTTTTCACGCGGCAAAATGGGCCGTGGGCGGCTTTACAGAAAGTCTGGCCCAGGAAACCTCTACCTTTAATGTGAAGGTAACAGCGCTGGAGCCCGGAGGCATGCGTACCGGATGGGGAAAACGCGCCTTCAGCGGTGTGTACGACCTGCTGCCAGAGTACGAGGAATCTGTAGGAGCAAAGCTCAAGGCGCTGGAAGGCTATTGGGGTAATGAAACGGGCGATCCGGAAAAAGTTGCGGAGGTAGTGCTCAGGATAGCCGAAGCCGACTATCTCCCGCCGCATATCCTGCTTGGATCGGATGCTTATGGGTTTGCGAAACAAGCCTCCGAAGAAAGATGGCGCCAGGCGGAGCACTGGAAGCCCATTGCCGATTATATCGACTTTACTGATCGCAATGCTATGCCGGCACTGCCGGAAGCATAAATCCTGCCTTATAGTACAGTCGGATACGGGGGTTGC
The DNA here is from genome assembly GCA_003167015.1 of Chitinophagaceae bacterium. Taxonomy (GTDB): domain Bacteria; phylum Bacteroidota; class Bacteroidia; order Chitinophagales; family Chitinophagaceae; genus Puia. The sequence goes on from PMUF01000479.1 coordinate 1,616, forward strand.
GTTCCGGTATAAATTCGCCTCCGGGCATTTCGACAAGGACCAAATTTTAAAAAGAAAGCGTAAATTCGCGGAGTACGCGTCAGTATGTACATAGTTAAAATATGAACCCACAGCCCCAGAACGTGTTGGATTATCCTGGTGAGAACACTATCTTCCTCGTCTGGAATTTTAAAAAGGATCAGGAGGTTGGAGCTGTGTTTCAAAGGATCTGTGCACTTGTGATCAATCTTAATAATTCGGGTGAGATCCGATTTCCCTTTTCGGGGGCAAGTTGTGTGATGGGAATCGGGTATGATGCGTGGCGGCGGCTAGGTCTTCCGGCACCGCTTCCAAAGGAGCTGGCGAATTTCGCGCCCATCGTCGGTGGGAAACATACGGCGGTGGCTACCAGGGGCGATCTGCATTTTCATATCAAGGGGGCCGCCAAAGGTATTTGTTTCGATATGGCTGCCGCCCTGGCTCAGCTCCTGGACCCGGTGGCGGTGTCTGTGGAAGAGGTTCATGGATTCCGCTATTGGGATGGCCGGTCTATCTTAGGATTTGTCGATGGTACAGAAAACCCCGAAGGCGAAAAACGCGCCTTTTTTGGACTCATCGGCGATGATGACTCTGCCTATAGGGGCGGGAGTTACTTGTTCGTCCAAAAATATATCCATGATCTGAAGGCGTTCAAGGCGTTGTCTGTCGAGGATCAGGAAAAGGTATTTGGAAGGTATAAAGAGAATGACGTGGAAATGCCGGATGGAGTAAAGCCTGCGAATTCTCATAGTGCTTTGGCCAATGTCGGTGACGATCTCAAAGTCATCAGGGACAATATGCCTTTTGGAAATATGTCGACGAATGAGATGGGTACCTATTTCATCGCTTATGCCAGTACGTTCAGCACGGTAAAGAAGATGCTGGACGCTATGTTTATCGGTTCACCGGAGGGGAATTACGACCGATTGCTGGATTTCAGCACGCCAAAGACCGGGAGCCTGTTCTTTGCTCCTTCGGTATCCTTTTTGAAGAGTGTTGCAGATGGGGAACCGGCTATGGAGGTCGTATCTTCCGCAGCCCCTATTGCAGCAGGGGGCGGCAACGGCTCTTTATCTATTGGATCATTAAAAAAAGAATCAGGGTATGAATAATCTTTATCGGGATCTGGCTCCTATTTCGGAGGCGGCCTGGGCAGAAATCGAAGAGGAGGCACGACGTACCCTTAAGCGGCATTTGGCGGCGCGACGGGTGGTGGATGTGGAAGGTCCAAAGGGTTTTGACTTTTCGGCGGTGGGCACGGGCCATACACAGGGAATTGCCGCGCCCGGCGAAGGCATCCAGGCGGTACAGCGCGAAGTGAAGCCGTTGGTGGAACTTCGGGTTCCGTTCGAACTCAGCCGCCAGGCGGTTGACGACGTTGAACGCGGTGCAGAGGATTCGGATTGGTCGGCGGTAAAGGAGGCGGCGCGCAAGATAGCCTTTGCGGAAGATAACTCGGTTTTCGAAGGATACGACGCGGCGGGTATCCAGGGTATCCGCCAGGGTAATAGCAACCCGGTCTTGACGCTTCCTTCGAGCGTCCGGGGTTACCCGGACATTATTGCGCAAGCGGTGAGTCAGTTACGGCTTGCCGGATGCAATGGCCCGTATGCGCTCGTGTTGGGTTCCGACCCCTATACGGCTGTCCATGGGGGCAGCGACGATGGGTATCCGGTGCTGAAGCATATCCAGCCACTTATAGACGGGGACATCATCTGGGCTCCGGCGATTCGGGGCGGTTTTGTGTTGACCACCCGTGGAGGTGATTTCGAATTGGATCTCGGCCAGGACATCTCCATAGGTTATCTAAGTCATAACGAGACGAGCGTCAGGCTTTATCTACAGGAGAGTTTTATCTTTCGGTTGTTGACGACGGAGGCCGCGGTGGCGCTTTCGCCGGAAGAGAAATAGGTCACGCTAAGAATGGACAGAATTCGAACACTTTTGAGGGTGCAAAACTACTGTTTTTGGGTCTATCCCTTCGCCTCATTGATCTTTTTGATCGCGTCTTCAGCGGCGGTGGCGGATGCCTCATCGCCCTGTTTCCTGCGGGCATCGGCAATGGTTTGCAGACTGGCAGTCAGTTTGGGCGCCATACCATACTTCTTATAGTGGATGGCCAGGTCGCAGATGGCGTTGATCCCCTCGGCGACATATTGTTTGTTGTTGAGCCGGGTTAGCATAGTGGCCATGGAGCCGTGGGCGAGATCGTATTTAGCCTGACCGCCCCCCTTGTTAAACCCCTCGATAACGGCGGCCCATTCGGTGTCGGAACCGGTAGTGGCATAGATATTCAGGATGGCTGTGCCGAGCTGACCTTTACCGTCATCCGCCATAGACTTAGCAAGACCAAATGCGTCGGCGGGCGCTATCCCGTTGATGGCGATCAGGGCTGCACCTTTGACCGTATATGAGGGGCTCTTGAGAGACGTCTTATAGAGATCGAGGTAAACGTTTGAGTTCGTTTTGGCCAGAGCTTTAATGGCAGCTGCGCGGACGAGATAGTTGGAGTCACTGGTGGCCAGGGTTACGAGAACCGGGCTCACCTGTTTAGCGAGGGCTGCGCTATCCATATTCAGGCTTCGGATGCCTTTGATGCGCAGACCGAAGTAGCGGTCATGCAGTGCTTCAACCGTGATGAATGTGTAGCCGGCGTTCATAGCTTCCAGCCTGTCCAGGTAGAGCGGAGCATGGGTATATTGGAAGACGAATTCCTCGGGTGTCTTATGATCGGTCTTCTTACAGAGCAGCTGTTTGTCGGCATCGACATTGACGAGGTCCGGGCGACCCGGCAGATCGAAAGAGAGGGTATCGCTTTTCTGACTAAGCCAGACATTCTTCCGGATGACCTGATTGTCTTCATATATATCGATGGCCATCGGTATTTGGAAGATCTGTCCCTGCTGTTGCTGCTGAATGATGACGATTTCTTTGTGCTGCGCTGTATCCCAGTTGTAATCGATGTCGAGGATGGGGTGTCCGGCGCCATAGTACCATTGGTTAAAGAACCAATTGAGGTCCTGGCCTGATATTTCTTCCATCGCCAGGCGCAGATCGTGGACTTCGGCGTTGGAGAAGGCGTGTGTCCTGAGATAGAGGTTCAGTCCCTTGAAGAAAGCAGAATCGCCCAGATAAGTGCGCAGCATATTGATGACAATGCCACCTTTATCGTAAATATTCGCGCCGTTAACCCCTTCCTCGTCCGTGTAAACAAAAGGCGTAAGGGCTTGTGCAGAAGCGGTAGGATTGTTGAGGTAGGCGTTCATTTCGTCGAAGCGTTTGGAGTCGCCGTCGTCTTTTCCGTAAGTCATTTCATTCCAGAACTTTTCTCCAAAAACGGCGAAAGACTCATTCAGCGTCTCGTTGCTCCAGCTTTCGCAGGTGACATAGTCTCCGAACCATTGGTGGAACAGTTCGTGTGCGATAGTCGTACCGCCGGCGCCGTTGGGGTCATCGATCAATTCCCAGGGTCTGTTTTGGACATAATCGTTGTGAAGGGTTGCCGAGGTGTTTTCCATGGCTCCGAATGGATAATCCCTAACGACGACCTGTGCATACTTTTCCCAGGGAAAGCTTACGCCCAGGGTCCGCGAGAACAGCTCTATCATTTTCGGGGTCTGGCCGAAGATTTGTTTGGCATAGGGGAAATAAGTAGGTTCCAGGTAATAGTCGACCTCCTTATTGCGCCATTTGTCATGGTAAATCTTAAACTCTCCGATAGCCATCATGAACAGATAGGGAGAGTGGGGGAGGCTTTGCCGCCAGGTATCGGTGCGGGTTCCGTCGCCATTGGATTTTTGGCTGATCAACAAACCATTCGAGAGGGTGGTATACTTTTCAGGGACCGTCATACTAATCTGATCGGTGGTCTTTTGGTTGGGATGGTCGATGGTTGGAAACCAGCAAGAGGAGCTTTCGGCTTCCCCCTGCGTCCAGATCTGGGTGGGCTTGGTTGGATCGGCGCCGGTAGGGTTGATAAACCAGAGTCCTTTGCCGTCCATCCTGAAGCCGGGCCGGCTGTGCACATTTTCCGGTTTACTGGTGTAAGCGATATAAATCGTATAGTGTTCGTCTCTTTTGTAGGTGCGATCCAGCTTGATGTTCAGGTATACGCTGTCGTACCGGTACTGCAGCGGGGTCATTTGGCCGTTGCGGACGATGGAGACTTGAGCGAGGTCCATGTAGCGGGCGTCCAGTCTGAGCGAATCCGTCGGATAGAAATGAGGTTTGATCGTGACCCATTCTTTGCCATATAACCAGGATTTGGAGTAGTCGAATCGTACATCGAGTTTGGTGTCGATGAGATCGTTGATTTTTTCCGGTGTCGAGTGGTAGTAGGGTGCTTTTGGATCTTGGGGAGCCTGGGCCGCGACCTGGCCAAGGGTGCAGGTGGCTAATAAGGCGGCAGCCAATGCTTTAAAGAAAAGTGTCATAGGACGCAAAGGTAGGGCTAAAGGGAAATGAGCGCCTTTTAGCTACCCATAATTCACCGGAATTCGCTAGATTAAACTTTATTCTATCATTTAAGCCGATTTTGCCAATGAATGCCCCGACAGCCTGGCGGGAATTTTTTTTACTAATTTAATAAGAAACCAACAATAGACCATGCAAACTGCTCCACTCCCCTGGCGACTTTGGCAAAAGATAATTTTTCGTTTCACCTTTTTATTGCTGGGCAGCTCTACCTATTTCTGTTGGGTGATGATGTTTTATTTTGCCAATTCGGTCTCTCCTCGCCTTGCATTTAACCCGACTTCCCCATTTAAATTGTTGGTCGGCCCTTTTTTCTGGCTGGACCGCCACATTTCACACACCGGGTATGATCCTAAAATACATGACGCCTTTCCGCAAGACGACCACTTCGGGGTCGTATTCTATCTTTCGCTGGTCCTGTTGGCCATAGTCGGTTCGCTTGCCTGGAGCTTGCTGGATAAGAAAAGGCAGCAATATGACAGGTTATTGTTTTGGTTTCGCTTGTATATCCGATATATCCTGGCGATGATCATGTTTGCATACGGCATCTTTAAATTTATCCCGGTCCAAATGACGTATCCCAGCATAGTGGATTTGCTGACTCCGCTGGGCGAGCAAACCAGGTTTACTATCTTATGGAATTTTATGGGTGTTGCGCCGGGATACATGATGCTGACCGGCTTAAGTGAGATCGCCAGCAGCCTATTGCTGCTTAACAGACGCTCCCTGGTACTTGGTTACCTGGTCCAACTAGGCGTATTGATAAACGTGGTAGCCTTTAACCTGCTATATAATGTTCCGGTGAAAATGTTTTCCACGCAGTTGCTCATCTATGACTTATTCCTGATCTCTCCTTACTGTTACAGACTATTTCAGTTGTTTTTTGGAGGACAGGCGGTGGCGCTGACCGAACCGGGTTATACCTTTTTGTCCAGAGGAAAAAAATACGGGCTGGCGGGAGTGCTAGCAGGTGTGCCATTCTTGCTGTTTTGCCTGGACACGGTAGGCGCCAAACGAATTTATAACCGGGAACAAGCGAATGGCCATCGGCAAAAATTGTATGAGGTCACGTCCTTTATAGCGACAGATACCTTGCCGCCTCTGTTGACGGACACCTTGCGCTGGAAAAGGTTTGCGTTCGCCTACACCAATTATGCCGTCATTTTCGACATGAAAGATAAGAAAGACCTTTATGAGTGTGATGCCGACAGCAGCAAGCAAACATTCACGCTGCATGATGGTAAAGATACCCTTCACTGGCCTGTTTTTCATTACACCTATCCCACCGGCGATCAACTACAGCTTTCCGGCAAATGGAAGGGCCGGAACATCAATGTCTCGCTGCGATCGATACCTATCGACAGCATGGTCGTAAACAAGGAGAAGGCAAAATGGGTCTTGGACTAAAGAAATTCCTGGCTTCCCGGGGGCGAGGTCGCCCTTTTTATTGATTGACTCATCGTTTGGACTATTGTTTGGGGGGCGACCTCGATGAGAATGACCTGGTGAAGACCCGCGGGGAAGCTGAGCTCTATTGAGGGCATTAGGGGCGGCATGGCTCAGAACTGCTTTGTATACGATGCTGTCGGTACGATCGATTTAGTCGTCTCACCTTCATTGAATTTGTAGAGGGTGTCTCAAAAGTAAGA
>PMUF01000377.1 GCA_003167015.1 Chitinophagaceae bacterium
GTTGACGCCAGAATTTTGCGATGAGGGCGCGGATGAGCAACATTTGAACGAGGCTCATTTGCCGGTGGGGCGGCATGTCGAAGGCGCGGAATTCGAGGATGCCGAGTCTGCCTGCGGAGGTATCCGGCGAATATAATTTATCGATACAGAATTCCGAGCGGTGGGTGTTGCCGGTGATGTCTGTCAGCAAGTGCCGGAAGATGCGGTCGACGAGGTAGAAGGGGATGAATCCGCCGTCGGGTACCTGGCTGAAGGCAAGCTCCATTTCATATGTTCTGTCCTCGAGGCCTTCGTCCATCCGTGGGGCCTGGCTGGTGGCGCCGATGAATGCGCTGCTGAACAAATACGACAGTCCGGGATGATGTTGCCAGTAGGTGATGAGGCTTCTCAGCAGATCGGGTCTTCTCAGGAGGGGGCTGTCGGCGGGTTTCGATCCGCCGATGGTGATATGGTTGCCGCCGCCTGTGCCGGTATGTCTGCCGTCGAGCATGAATTTTTCCGTGCCGAGGCGCGACAGGAAGGCCTGTTCGTAGAGTGTATCGATGGTATGGACCAGGTCTTTCCAACTGGCGGCGGGGTGGATGTTCACTTCGATGACGCCGGGGTCGGGAGAGACGACGAGGCGTTCGAGCCGGTAGTCGCGGGGAGGTTCATAGCCTTCGATGCGGACCGGGATGCCGAGTTTTTTGGCGGTGGCTTCGATGGAGGATATGGCGTCGAGGTAATGCTCGAGGTAATCTGTAGGCGGAAGGAAAATATAGAGGATGCCGTCGCGGACTTCGGCGCAGAGGGTGGTTTTGATGACTTCGACTTCTTTTCCCAGTTCGCGATTTGGTCCGCTGCGGTAGGGTTGCGGCGTTTGATGCTCATATCGGTTATTGACCGTGATACTGTAATCCCCCAGCGCAGGCAGTTCTTCGAAGAGGCTACGTTCAACGCGTTGCGGTTCCTTGTCTTTGGCCACTGTGGCAAGCGAATCGAGAGGGAGGCGCAAGCCAATGGGTGAGTTGCCGGGAACCAGGAAAAGCTGCTCTCTTTTCAGGATCCATTTGCAGCTGGTCCATTTGCTCATCCAATAGTTCCATTTTAGCGGCAGCGTATAGCCGACCGGGTTGCCCAGGCCGGCGGGAATTTTTCCTTCCTTCCAGAGCCAGTAGAAACTGTCTTCATAAGCCGGGGTGATGTTGTCTTCGCTGACGCCGAGGTGGCGGGCGAGTTCCTTTATGAATATGGCCGCATCGGCGGTTTGAGATTTCTTTTCCGGTTTTTCGAGGGCGATGAGCCGGACATCTTTCCAGAGCGGGACGCCGTCTTTTCGCCAGAACAGGCCGTATTGCCAGCGGGGGAGGGGTTCACCGGGGTACCATTTGCCCTGGCCATAGTGGATCATGCCGTCGGGGCCGAAGTTTTTGCGGAGGCGGAAGATGAGGTCATGGGCAAGGATACGTTTGTCCGCGCCATCGGCCGCGGTATTCCATTGGGCAGATTCCATATCATCGACCGACACAAAGGTGGGTTCACCGCCCATGGTCAGGCGCAGGTCGCCTTTTTGCAGGTCTTCATCCACTTTATAGCCGGTAGCGTTGATGATGGCCCATTGTTCGTCGGTATATGGTTTTGTGACCCGGGGGTCTTCATGGATGCGGGTGACTGTATTGCTGAAAGAAAATTCCGTTTCGCATTCATCCGTCGACCCTACGACCGGCGCGGCGCTGACATAGTCAGGGGTGCAGGCCAATGGGATATGGCCTTCGCCGGCAAAGAGTCCGGAGGTTGGGTCCATGCCAATCCATCCCGCTCCGGGTATGTAGACTTCCGTCCATGCGTGGAGGTCAGTGAAGTCCTTTTCGGTTCCCGAAGGTCCGTCGAGGGATTTGATGTCGGCCGTCAATTGGACCAGGTAGCCGGAGACGAATCTTGCTGCGAGGCCGAGTCTTCTCAGGATCTGCACCAGGAGCCAGGCGGAGTCACGGCAGGAGCCGAGGGCCTTGCGGAGGGTTTCCTCGCAGGTTTGGACGCCGGGTTCCATGCGGATATTATAGGCGATGTCGCGGTTTAGCTTTTGGTTAATATAGACGAGGAAGTCGTTGATGTTTTTTGGGGTGGTGTCGATGGACGACAACCATTGGTCGAGGAGGGGGCCGCCTTCGGTTTGTTGAAGGTAAGGGATCAGTTCACCGTGCAATTGCAATTCATACTTGAACGGATATTTTTCGGCATAGTCTTCCACGAAGAAATCGAAGGGGTTGATGACGATCATATCGGCGATGACCTCTACCTCGATGCTGAGTTCCCTGGTTTTTTCGGGGAATACGACTCTGGCCTGGTAGTTGCCGAAGGGGTCCTGCTGCCAGTTGATGAAATGGTCTTTGGGGGTGACTTTGAAGGAATAGGCCTCGATGGGGGTGCGGGAATGGACGGCTGGCCTCAGGCGGAAGACATGGGGGGATAGGGATACGAAGCGGTCGTAACGGTAGGTGGTCTTGTGATTGATGGCTATCCGGATTGACATAGATTGGCGTTGAGTGAATGAATAGCAAGCAACCGTGGGATAGTTGAAGATAGCGAATTTTGGGGAGGTTTGCCCGGTCGATATGCTCTAAGGAGCCGGATTGGCACCTTAAAATGCGTTCATGGCTGCGGTAGGTTGGCCGTTGGAGCCGAAGGCGCCGAGGCCGTAGCCCTGCCAGTTGTTGTAACATTCCGGTTCCCAGTAAAAGACGCCGAGGCCGCCGACTGCCCGGGTTTTGGCGATGATGTCTTTCAGGAAGGCTTCGGCATCGGTGGGATCATTTTCAGCGAAACCTACTTCGCAGACCATGACCTGTTTGCCGTAGCGGGATTGCATCAACTGCATGTTGGCCTGGCATTCGGCATCATAGGTCGCATAATTGCCGGCGGTTGGATATAGAGACATCCCGATGATATCCCAGGAGGCGCCATTGGCTTTCAGACCGTCGAAGAGCCATTCGAAGTCCGTGCTGTCATAGCCGTTGGCCAGGTGGACAATCACTTTACAGGAGGGAAATACCGTCTTCGTCGCATTATAACCGGCATTGACCAATGAGGCATATTGTGGCATGTTAAGAGACGCCTCGCCGTCAGGCCATAGCATTCCGTTGTTGGTCTCATTGCCCACCTGTACCCATGTCGGAGTAATGCCGTTTTGTTGGAGGGTGTCCAATACTCCCTGGGTGTAATTGTTCACGGTGGCCACGAGTTGGGTAAAGGTTTCATTGGCCCAGGCAGCGGGAACCGTCTGGTCGCCGGGATCTGCCCAGGTATCACTGTAATGGAAGTCGATCAGGATCTTCATTCCGGCGGCTTTTGCACTCAACGCTTTATTGACGACATCCGCCGTATTGCACCAGCCGCCGGCCGGGTTGACCCATACCCGAAGCCTGATTGCATTGATGCCTATGCCGCCGAGAATGGTGAAGAGGTTTTGCTGGGCGCCACTGTTATTATAGAACTGATAGCCGGAATCTTCCATTTCGGTGACCCAACTGACGTCAGACCCATAGGCAAATGACGATACAGGAGTGCTGTCGTTGGTCGGCGTGGTACCGGATTGAGCGGAATCGGTGGTGGAAGACGTTTTGGTTGCCGTCTTGGAACAGCTTGTGGCCGCCAGGATACAGAGTAGGCCTGCCCATGTGGGAAGACAAGCGATCGTAACTAATTTCATACAGCAAATTTACGGAAACGAATATAGACGGGGATGGAGGTTTGAGCTTGTTCTAACGTGCATTCATTTGGGTCAAACTGTTATTTTTTATGACGGGAGGGGTGTTTTTGGGAGGAAAAGGGGCGTAAGGGTCGTATTTTGCGGCATGAACGAAAAAGACCGGTCTTGAAAGGGGGGTGGCAAATACCGCAAAAAGCGTTTGTCCTGCTCAGAAAGAATGACCCTTTGCGGATGGCCGGGGCTACGGCCTTTTTTACCAGCTTTTCCCTGCCTTTCATCCTGATCATCCTGATACAGCTATTCGGGCTCGTGCTGAACCCGGGCAAACTCAGCGACCATCTTTTCAGGAGCCTGTCCTATATCCTTGGTCATCCCGGGGTACGGCAGATCAGGGATACGCTGCAAGGTTTTCAAAAGTTGGCGACCAACCCCTATATCGCTGTCGGCGGGTTTATTTTTCTCCTGTTTGTGGTCACTACACTGTTTAAAGTGATCAAGGATTCCATCAATCAATTGTGGGAGGTGCAGATCACCGAGGGAAGATTGGCCGATACGCTGTTGCCGAGGCTGCGGGCCATTTTACTGATTGTGCTGGCAGGCGTGTTGTTTTTACTGGATGTAGGAGGGGAAGCCTTTTTGGTGGTGCTTCGGGACTCCATCGGCGGGCTTGGGCCGGGGACCGGGCATGTGCTGTATTTTATGCTGCAGCAACTGATTTCATTCGTGATCGTCACAGGATGGATTGCGATACTCTTTCTCTATTTGCCGGACGGACGGTTTTCTTTCGGTGTCACCTGTACCGGGGCGCTAATGACCGGCGCATTGTTCACCGGGGGGAAATTTTTCCTGGGATGGTTGTTGCTGTCCAGTAACATTAAACGACTTTATGGGGCGGCAGGCTCATTTGTCATCGTGCTGCTGTTCCTTTTTTATATCTCGCTGATCCTCTATTATGGGGCTGCCTTCACTGCGGCGTGGGCGGCCTACCGAAAAGATCGGGTGCGGCCTGCTGCGCATGCGCGACGGATAGCTACTTCCTGAGCAGCCGTAGCGTTTGCCAGCCTGATGGCGTTTTTACCTGCAGGAAATATACTCCCTGCGCCAATCCGGTGAGGGAAAGAGTTGCGATACCCGTGCCGGCGGTGATGTGCAAGGGCAGTGTCTCTCCGATGGCCGAATACAAACGGATGGTCGATGCCGACAGCCACTGGCCGGGATACTGTATGACAACCTGGTCGGAGGTCGGATTAGGGAATAGCGTGATGGATGATGAGGCCGGCTGGAATCCAACCTCAACGATCGACGACCAGGAAATGCCGCCATCCTGGTTGACCATCTGCAATCTATAAGCATTGTTGCCGTTGAGCGGGGACGGATCGATAAACAGATAGTTATCCGGACCTACGGCGTTCCCCGAGGCAGCTACCTGGCCGATCTGCTGCCAATTTGCGCCATCAGAGGAGCGCATGACCCGGAACGACGCCAGGCCGGTTTGGTAGGTCGCTGTCCAACTGAGTCCAACAGACTTTGTCAAGGGCTCGGCCACTGCCGCAAAATTTGTCAACTGCAGCGGAAGGACTTGAAATTGATTAGACGCCAGGGTAAAATAAACCGTTGTGCCGGTAGAAACGGCAGCAGCTATGGACGCGAGCGCGCTGTTAAGCCCTGCAATCGTCACGACGCCACCGGCGGACAAGGAAATCGTCATGCCATTGGAATTGTTGGCCATGATGGTACCCGTCGTAAGGTTGGGCGAAGTCGTGGAATAGAGCAGTTCCAGATCGGATGTGTTGCCGGTACCCGACGAAAAGGGGGCGCAGGAGGCCAGCGTGATGTCCATATTAAAGACATTGGCCGTCGTGTTATAAGTGATCTTCCACTCGCGGTCCAGCCGTTGGTCGACGGCGGCGGGCTTAGCGTTCATGTTGCTACCCCATCCGCATAAGTTGCCCAGGTTGTCACCCATGACGATATAGGATTTATCGGCGCTGAAAGTGGCAGTATTGGCCTGGTTGGTTGTGGTGGCAAGGGGCGTAGCGCCCAGGTAGAGTCGGACGGAATCTGACAAGAGATGTGATTGCCGCTGATAAAGGGATTCGTTGTCATCCCGGGCGATGCCGAGGATATCATTGAAGTACCCCGACCCCCCTCCGCCGAGGTAGACGGAGCTGCCTGACGAATTGTAATAGTTCCCGCCTGTCCCCACGCTGTCGAGGGTGATGCCATACTTGATGGCGAGGTAGCTTTCTACCTGCTGTCTTTCGGTGCCGGTCAGATCGATCTCTGCGTTATAGCCTACGAGCTCCATGACATTACCCGAATAGCCGAAGGCGTTATAGCCGCCGCCATTGTTGGGCTGTGCTCCGACGGCGGTGGGAGTGGTGAAGTTAGCGGGTGCGTTGATCGGGGCCAGGGCCGAGAATACTGCTCCGTTGGCGGCCTGGGCAGCATCTGTTGCGCTGAAGAATTTGCCGACAAAAATATCCGGTTCGTCCGCCACATAGCCGGGTGCAATGGTAGTGGGCTTATTGGAATTCCCGTATTGTACGACCCCGCTGCCGTAGAAATAGCTGCGATTACCAGGAACCTCCGTGCCAATTACCATTCCGTCGGGAGCGCCGGTCAATTCTTTATAGACCAGGAAAACCTCATTAGCGGTGGTGCCCGCATTATTGAGGCCACCCGCCATGATCAGCCATTGATTGGCGACGACTTTGATGCCCGGGTTGTAATTCATGAAATCCGTGGTAGCGGTGGTGACGGTTGGCTGGTCGGCTGCCGTGGACTGGACGCTATTCCTGCCCTGGCCAGATTGGTCGGCCCAGGTGAAGGTGGCGCCTGTGGTAATGCCTGCGTCTCCCCGCAGCCAAAACATGAGGTTGGTGGTTCCGATGCCGCCCGGGTTTTGAGCGCGGAGGGCAGAGAAGGACAATACACTTGCGAAAAGGGTCAGCAGGCGACGATTGTTCATAGAAATAGGCGATGTCTAAGGGTGATCCTTATATCGTCAAAATATGCTATATTATTGCCTGCCAGGGGCTTTTTTTTAGACGGACCCCCTATTGGATTATAAGTGTTTTCACTAGTTTTTCGGGGGGGCATGGGGGGGATGCGAGGGTTGTGGGTTGGCGGACTGCTGGGAGATAAAAAAAGAGCCGGATGGTTCCGGCCCTTCGCGTTGGTTAAGCGCAGGATAATGGATCTTAAAGGGTGATCTCTACGTGTCGGGAAAGATTGCGTATTGTCAATGCCAACCGGCGGACTGATCCGGACTTATGTTTGACCGGCACTACTATCGTGGTCGTCAGGTTATCCCGGCTAATGAACCATTCAAATCGCAACTTCATGTTTTGTTGCCGGCCGGAGGGTAATAAGCCGAACATGCTGTGGCCGATGAGGTCCCGGCTGTCGTAGCCCAATATCGTCTTGATAGAATCGGTCACATGAATGATCTCTCCTTTGTGGTTAAGCACGATGCTGATCATGCACAAAGATTCATTATTATTTCCTTCGGCAGTAGTGAGAATCAAATAGAAACCTGTCAAAATCAATTGCGGTTGGTCATCCGGCGGGAGGATAAGCGATCAATTGGGATGGAGTTTGTAGTGGCTGGGGGAGAGCTGCAACCGCTTTCTGAAGAAGGTAGAAAACTGATCGGGATTATTGAATCCGAGTTCGTATGCGATCTCTTTTATAGTGAGTGAAGATGAGTGGAGAAGGAATTTTGCTTCCATGACGATGTAGTCATCGATCGTCTCTTTAGCTGTCAGGCCGGTGTATTTCTTTACCAGTGCATTGAGGTGGTTGGGGTGTATGTTGAGTGTCTTTGCGTAGAAGCTGACCGATCGTTCTTTCGAGTAGTGCTTTCGGATGAGGTCATTAAACTCTTCGACGACGTTGTTGTAAATATTTTCATGGTGCAGGGTTTCGGCATCGGTGAAGAAGCGGTCACAGAGCACGATAAGTTCAAGTACCTTGATAGCGATCATTTCGTTCTTCCTGCTTTGTTCTCCTTCGTATTCTTCTATTAGGTATTTGAAGATCGTTTGCAGCTTACTGGTCTGATCGGGGGTGAGGTTGAGGTAGGGCCGGATAGAACGCCGGAATATTTTCTTGTCGGCGATATGGTGTTTAGGAAAGGCATTTTGCAAGAAAAATTCGATATTAAAAGAGAGGAAATAGCCGCAGGCATAATCGCACCAGTATTTACTGGAATGCACCACCCGTTCAGGGATGATGAAGAGTAAATTCTTATGGATGGGAAAAGTAAAGTGACCGATGGTTTTTTCGCCTGTGCCATCCGTGACAAGGCAGATAAAGATCTGGGATTGGCGGTTGGGAGGAACGATGCCTTCTAATTCCCTGACGTAGTCTTCGAGGTGATGGATCTGAAAATTGAATTTGTACTTCAGGCGGTCATCCAGGTCGATGATGCCGTCTTTGGCATATTTGCGGAATGCTTCGCGATATTCTTTTATGATCAAAGCATCTTCAGTCATGGCGGTATAAGATACTATGAATTAAGGAGGTAGCAAAGAGGAATTTAAGCGGACGCGGAGGATGGGGTCTTTTACGGGGGGTGTGGGGTGGCTGGTTGAGGTAATGGGGTCTTTGGGTTTCGGCATAAATAATGCAGGTTATACCTGTAGTTAATCAAAAGCCATACCATGCATATTTCAAAAAGAGTGGAGAATCTTGCGTTGAAGACCATTTCCGGGGCGGGCAGCAATATGGCGCTTATTTGCAGCTTTTTTGTTGTGGGGGTTTGGGCGGTGAGCGGGGTTTTCCTTCATTTTTCCGAGAAATGGGCCACTTTCATCCAAACGCTTTCCAGTGTGATCACCATTCTCATGGTTTTTTTGATACAGAAGACGCAGAATAAAGATTCGCTGGCGATACAGCTGAAGTTGAATGAGCTGGTGGCGGCGCATGGATCGGCGAGCAACCGGCTGGTGAATGTGGAGGGGATGACCGAGGAGGAGTTGAAGGTCATTCAGAAATACTATACCCGGCTGAGTGAATTTGCGAAGAAGCAGGATACGCTGACCGAGTCTCATTCGATCGATGAACAGCATAAGGAGCATGAGATCAGGAAGGAGATGGAGCAGGAGCTAAAGGAGCTGGAGTAGGGAGCGGGGTCAGATGTAGTAAAGAGATAGTCACATTCCGGCATGATGTAGTATTGATGTAGAAGAAAATGGACGAAAGTTGGCGCCGGGTGCTAGTTTTACTACATGAAAAAACTTGCCACCTTTCTCACTATCATTTTATTAGGTAGTTCAACCTTTATGGTCTCCGCGCAAACTTCCCCTTCCGCCGTGGAGATGCCCGATTGGGCGTTGCCCGGATCTGCTACCCACAAGCAGATACCTCCGCCTTTGGATTTTCACCGGCCGGCCAAGACTGAGAGCAAGAAAATCGGCATTTTTAAAGGACAGACCGATGTAGGGTCGGCATTGGTGGCGGGTTCGTCCAGCTATGACCCTGCAACAGGGCAATATACTATCGTCTCGGCGGGCTATAATGTGTGGTATCAGCGGGATGAGTTTCGTTATTTATGGAAAAAAATGTCCGGGGACGTGTCACTGGCTGCGGATGTATCCTTTCCCGATCCGGCCGGCTATAATGACCGGAAGGCGGTGCTGGTCATCCGGCAGAGTCTTGACGACGACTCCAAGGAGATGGTAGTGGCATTACATGGCGCAGGTCTAATGCACCTGGCCTGGCGGCCTGTTGCGGATTCGATGATGAAGGAAGAACGGGTCAACCATCGGAAGGATCATTCTACCGACAGCCTGAATACGGGAATGGCGCAGCGCATCGGGATCCAAAAACAGGGGGATTCTTTCACGGTATGGATATCCATGCATGGGGAACCGCTACACCAGGTGGGAGATCCGGTGCAGCTGGATATTGACGGGCCTTTTTATGCAGGGATAGGCTTTTGCTCGCATTTGCCGGCCAAGGCCGACACGGCTGTGCTGTCGCACGTGGTGCTGGAGAATGCGGCGGGGATGGTGAAATAGGGGACGCCGACGCCGAAGGCTTTGGCGCCCGAGGGCGCGGGCGGCTACCAGGTTGTCAGGCCCAATAACTTTTCTCCCAAAGGGGATAATTGGGCAACAGGGTTCTGGTGCTCTCTTTTCTGCGGATCACCGGGAAAAGCATAGCCTTCCATTGCATCTCTGCTTTGCCAACTGTTGATTCGCCATTGCCTGAGCTGTTGATTTTCTTCCTCTGCGGGCATCATGGAGATATACTGTGCGATGCGGACTTTATTGCCGCTGTTATTGGGGCGGATGCCATGGGGCTGCAGGCTATTGAATATTAAAAGATCCCCGGCCGCCATTTTCACCTTGACCGTCTCAAAGCCTGTAGGGTCAGGTTTGAAATGATCACGATCGGCGGGCTGGGTTAATTTCCAACTATCATAGGTGCGGAAAAGTTC
>PMUF01000482.1 GCA_003167015.1 Chitinophagaceae bacterium
GAAGCAGGAAGCCGTCGCGACGGCCAAACAAGGCATCGATCTGGCCCAAAAAGCCGGCAATGCTGATTATGTGGCGCTGAATCAAAAACTGATCAGCTCTTTGCAATAACGCGTATACCCGGCCCCGCAGCCGCCAAGCCTTCGGATCCATTCGGTCCGGAGGCTTCCTTTTTCATCGCCTTTGCTGGACATAACCCGCAGGTATCTCGAACATAGATGCCGGGAAATCCCTGCGGCCCGCGGTGACGAGTAGCATATCCATCGAAAAAGTCTTTGACTGCATATCCATTTTTACAAATGAACCGTCACAGCCGGCCGCCTCCAGCGCCTGCATCATTTTTGGCGTCACATTCTGATTGAGCATTAACTTTTTAAGCTCGGTATAACCGGGTACTCCAGTACTCGTCCATATATCTTCCGTTACGCCGCTCGTTTGGCCGCCGGCGAAGATCGTCAGTTTGGAATGGGTGCAATTATACCCCGATACGGTCTCGTTGCCGACCTTGACGACCTGGTATGTCATGCCCCCGCCGGAATTGATGGCGGCAGTATCTACGATATTAAAGATAAAGGTCTTACTCTCCGGATAGAGAAAGATGCTGTACCGCGGCATCCCTCCATGCCCAAGCACCTGCATTTTCGTGCCCATCATACCCATATCGGTACGGACATTGTGGCCATCGGTAATGGCCGTGGACAACGTATCGCTGCTCGTGGAATCTTTGTTATTTCTTTTGAAGGTATAAACAAGGCGGTATTGATAGAGCAGCCCGCTGCCGCCTGTACCCGTCATAAAGCTTTTGATCGCTGCAGCGGAATCTGCCGGGGAGATCGAAGGCTTCGCATGGGGATATGAGGGGCCCGGTTGGCCGGACGCCTTGGAGGCGCCCGGCTGCTTCATATTGTTCAACAAGTTCTTAAGGACCTGTGCATCGGATGATACCGGCACCGTTGCTGTCATCAACGCTAATGACAACCAGGTAAATACTGCTTTCATGATAGTATTTTTATTTTCCCGTAAAACTTCCGTCAAAGTATAGCGTAGTCTCGGTACTATACTGCGCCAAAGTAACATTTTGCCATTTGACGATATGTTGTACCCCGTCTTCAAAGTTTAATGTCAGGTCCAGCTCCTGCAATGTCCAGGTATCGCTGCCATTCGGAAAGATATGCAGATGCACGACCCCGCCATGGTCCATCATATAACCCAGCGTAATGCCGCCAACATAGTATCTCCCGGTTTGGGGGCCGCCGGTCAGTTGGATCGTATTAGTCCCTCCCGCCTGGTAATCGATATTTTGTGCATAAGTATAATAGTAGTACAGGCAAGGATCAACGGGCGGGTTCTCGCTGTTACCCTGGTTTCCGCCATTAAAGTTATTATTGGGCTGAGCGGCAGTAGCATCTACCATGCCGTCATTGGAATAGACGAATGCATGAAAATGGTCATCGCCTCTTTTGCCCGTTTGATTATGAAACGTGATCGTAGCACTCAGCAGTTTAGCTTTGGCGGTACTGGCAGGCACGCAACTGTGTTCCTGGAACTGGTCCGTGGCGCTCTGCGCTCCTACCACATTACAGGCCATATCATAGAACTGATAGCTGATAGGCCTCGCATTCTGATAATTGACGCCGGCAACGAGCTGGGTCAATTGCTTTTCAAGGTCTTTTTTGTCAAAAGACAAGGTTGAATTGCCGGGACCTCCGACAACATAGCAATTAATCGTGCTTTGGACCGATTTGCTCGTGCTTAAATAATGGACGGCTACGTTGGCGTCTGCACCAAATCCGCTGTAGGCAGCCTTGAACTCATCCTCTTCCTGGGAAGAATTGAAGCTGACGGTGAGGTTCGCCAGCACGCGGATGCCGTAGCTGACACTTCCTATGACCATCAGGCTGGGATCATCTTCGATCGAATTGTTCTTAAAGAAACCGCTGTCCGGGGGAATTGTATTGATCGTAAATAAGGATTTCCTTTCATCGATGGTAATGGTGATCGAGTTCGACGAGCTTGAATTCGAATAAGAATCACTTGCCGAGGCGCCCGCATAACTGGCAAAGCCATAAACCGACAGGCTGGTGGCGGCATTGTTATAATCCTGAAATACCTGGAATGCCTGGCTTTCAGTGGCTGGTGGACCGACTGATTCCCTGAAGAGATCGGCAACGGCGGCACGAACAGTAGCCATGTTCGGATTGTTCACCGTTTCATAGCCATTCCCCTTTATATTGGGATTGTCTGTCGAGATCATGATAGGATACCTGGCACCCACCGTCTCGTTATAGGTACCGGAGGAAATCGCATCAAAACTATAGATTGCGCCCGGATAAATATGACTGATGGCTGCAGAGTAATCATTGGAGAGAAAACTGGTGCTGTTGGCATCTAGCTCCACATTCTCTGTAGTACATACCCATTTGGCTCCGCCCTGGGCCGTTGAATCTTTTTTGATCAGCTTCTTGGATGGGTTTTTAACCTTGTCGCCCTGATCGAAGGAAGGATTCTTTACCATCGTGACCTTTGCCCCGGTGCCGTCATTGTAAGTGATATGCTTTGTAAGCACGGCAGCAGTCGCCTTTGCGTGCTTTTTGGATCGTTCGATGCCCTTTGCCGTCTTGGCATAGTCCTTCATATTCTTGACCAAAGGGGCTGTGGTGGCGGGCGCTGTCTTTACGGTCGTGGGTGGCGGCACAACCGCCTTCGCAGGTGGCGCCGTGGCTGCCGTGTTTTTGGCAGGCGGCTTTGTCGTTTGAGCCTGAGCGGTGACGCTGAAAAGAACGATCATAAGGAGGAAGACAGATCCGGACATTATCTTGCAGAAAAGGTCAGGAACGTTACTGGTGCGTTTCATGATTGATAGGTTATGATTGATAGGTTATGATTGATTTGATTAAAATTATGGCTTGGCAATGGCTGTGCTGTCAGGCGGATGTACCCTGGCAGAGTCGGCAGACGGCGTCTTAGGCTTGGGCTTCTTCTTGAACAAACCGGTAAATCCCTTGAACGCCTTGTCCGAAGCGCTGTCCATCTTATTCAGAGCGTTATTGGTAACGGTGTTGGACTTGGTGTTCGCCTTTGTTTGGGCAGACGTCACCACCTGTTGCGGGATGTTTTTTACAGAATTATCCGTAGTCTGAGCTGCAAGACGGCCGCCTGACAGCAGCAGCAGGATGAAAGCCAGGTATTTCCACCGGCTTCTTCGGGAAGGTGTTTGCATATAATAGGTATTAGTGAGTTTCCATCGGAACAACACAAAACTATTTTTAATCCGTCTCAGATAATATCCCTTAAAAAGGGTAATTTTCCATCAGCGGTAATTTTTTACTTTTAATCGGTGGATTTACAACATGGTTACATGAAACCATTCTTCCTGCTCATGGCTATTGCAGCAGCTGCATTGAATGTATATGGGCAGACTTCCTGGGAACATGGGAGGGACAGCTTATTGACTGCTTTATCCCGAGAGAAAGCAGATTCAGATAAAATTTGGACCATGCTGAACCTGGGGATACTGTACCTGGAGAATCAACCTGATTCTGCCGATTATTATGCGAAAGCCTTATGCAAATTGAGCGAAAAGAACCATGAACCCAACGGATTGGCGAATGGGCTTAGCATGCAGGCATATATACTGGGCAATAAAAACCGGCAGGAAGAAGCGATCGCGATGTATCTGCAGGCAATCGCCATAGCGAAAAAAGCCAATTTGCAAAAGCAGGTCGCCAATATCTGCAATAATATGGCCATTCTCTACAATAGCATCGGCGATCAATCCGCCAGCCTTGACTACTATTTAAAGGCAGCAGCCATCTACGAACAGATCAAAGACTCCTCTTCCATGTCATTCATCTATGGAAATATCGCAGGAGTATACAATGATCTGAAAGAATTCAACAACGGATATCTGTATTCCCTGAAAGGCATATCTCTATGCCGGCGCTTGCATACCACCCATGGACTTGGCTCCGGCATGGTGAATCTCAGTAGCTCTCTGATCAGCTTAAAACGCTACGACACGGCACTTGTCGTTCTGTACCAAAATAAAGAACTGGCCAGGGAAGAAATGAATAAAACCCAGGAGGTCAATGTCCTGGCGAATATTAATTATGCCTATGCCGGGCTCGGGAAATTCAGCCTGATAAAGGCCAACGCAGATGAGATGATGTCCCTGTCCGAACCTATCGATTACAAAGAGGGGATCTGTTACGCATTGGTCGGTTTGGCAGAATACTGGTCGCACCAAAAGATGTTTACCCTGGCGATCCATTATGCCGACAAAGCCATCTCCACAGCCGGAAAAACCAAACTGATTACCACCTTGCGGGACGCCTACCAGGAAGCAGGCAATATCGAAGTCGCCATGGGCAACATTACCAGGTACCATTATTATGACGATCTCCGTGATTCTATCGATGAGGTCCTGTATTCCGACAAGATCGTCAAGAACACCCAGGAATTGGATGCCAAATATTCACTCAACAAGAAGCAAACCGAGATCGACGACCTTAATAAAGAGCGGGAAATCCAGCAGCTGACCATTAAACAACGCAGTACAATGAACTGGGCATTGTCATCCCTCGTATTGGTGACGGCATTGATAGGATTTCTGTATAACAGGAACTACCGGCAGAAAAAACGACTATTGCAGGCCAATACCCTCCTCCAGCAACAACGTATCGCAGAACTGGAAAAAGAAAGACAATTACTGGCCGCGCGGGGCGTCCTACAGGGACAGATTGGCGAGCGCACCCGGCTGGCGAAAGACCTTCACGATGGGTTGGGCAGTATCCTGTCCAGCGCCAAATATTCCTTTTCGAGCATGAAAGACAACCTCATCATCACGCCAGTCACCGCGGCGGCTTTCGAACGCAGCATGGGCATGCTCGACCATTCGATCAGCGAGTTGAGAAGGATAGCCCATAATATGATGCCCGAAGCCCTGGTAAAATTCGGCCTGGATTCTGCACTAAGGGATTTCTGCAATAGTGTGGACCAAAGCGGCGCGCTGCAATTGACGTATCAATCATTCGACATAGAAGAAAGCTCGATATCGGCGCTGACTGCCGGGGCCGTGTATCGTATTATCCAGGAACTGGTCAATAATATACTTCGGCATGCCAATGCTACGACCGCATTGGTTCAATTGGTCAGAAAGGACGGCACCCTGAGTATCACGGTAGAGGACAACGGTAAAGGCTTCAACACCAGCATTCTTCAAACCAGCAATGGCACCGGTTATCTCAATTTGAGGAACAGGGTGGAATACCTCAATGGCACTATAGATATCCAGACGGCCCCTGATAAAGGCACTTCCGTCAATATAGAAATATCAAATTTAGCCGCATGATCAGGGTATTCATCATAGACGACCACCAGATGATCCTTGAAGGCATTCATTCCCTTTTGCAGGAGGAAAGGGATATAGAATGGATCGGCTGCGCAAAGTTACCGGATGAATTAATGACCTTCTTAAAGAACAGGCAGCCGGACGTCCTGCTGATGGATATCAACCTTCCGCAAAAAAGCGGCCTGGACCTTTGTAAAGAAGTAAAAGAAAAATATCCGGCCATCAGGATCATCGGGTTGAGTACTTCCGACCAGGTAAGCGTCATAAAAAAGATGAGGGAGAACGGAGCATCTGGTTTTTGNNTTTTTTACTGAAAGACGCGTCCAAGCAGGAGATTATCACGGCCTTACAGGAGGTCAACCAGGGCAGGGAATATGTGAGCTTTTCGGTGGCCGAGGCCTTAAAGAAAAGAATACCTAATGACCAATTGCCCGTCCTGACCAAAAGAGAAAAACAAATACTGGAAATGATTGCCGAAGGGCTGACCAATCATGAGATCGCCGCAAGACTTTTCCTCAACAGCACTACCATCGATTCCCACCGGAAAAATATGCTGACCAAATTCAATGTGAAAAATACGGCCGCCCTCATCAAATTGGCAATGACTAACCACTTGATATAGTTGCTATTGCTCTCCCTACCTGCATTTTAAGATTTTTGCAACACCACTCTATCCTGATTTACGGTAGCTTTAAACTCTAAACTCCTACACCATGACCCAAAAACCGTCCAACGCGTTTATCGCAGCCTCATGGATTGCCCTGGGGGCAGGCATGATTGGCTTCCTCGTCGGATTATGGCACGCCGACATGCAGTTGAATGAGAAAGGTTATTATTTCACCGTATTGATGTTTGGATTATTCGCCGTCGTATCGGTTCAAAAAAGCGTAAGGGACCGGCTGGAAGGGCTCCCGGTAACCGATATCTACTATGGCCTCTGCTGGTTCGCCACCATTCTGTCGATCATATTACTGATCATCGGATTGTGGAATGCCACCCTCCTGCCGAGCGAAAAGGGATTCTATGCCTTTGCCTTTCTGCTGGCCCTGTTCGGCGCCATCGCCGTACAAAAAAATATCAGGGATTCCCGGAATTAATAGCCGCGCAATTGATGATAGAGGGGCGTAAACACCCAGTTACGCCCCTCTCTGTAATAATGTAGCCCTTACACAGGTTGCTTCACCGTCTTCCGCAACTCCTTCGCTGCTTCTACCATCGCTATCAAAGCAGCCTTCGTCTCCGGCCAGTTCCGTGTTTTCAAGCCGCAATCGGGGTTAACCCACAACTGATCGGCAGGAACGACCGCTTTGGCCTTTTCCATCAGCGTGACCATTTCTTCCTTTGAAGGCACCCGCGGCGAATGGATATCATACACGCCCGGTCCGATCTCATTGGGATATTTAAAGTCGGCAAAGGCATCCAGCAGTTCCATTTGCGAACGGGAACACTCGATGGTGATCACGTCTGCATCCATATCGGCGATATGCTGAATGATGTCGTTGAACTCAGAATAACACATATGGGTATGGATCTGCGTCTCATCCTTCACGCCGCTGGCGGAGATCCTGAAGGCGGTCACCGCCCATTGCAGGTATGCCTGCCAATTGGCTTTACGTAAAGGCAGCCCCTCGCGGATGGCCGGTTCGTCGATCTGGATGATCTTTATCCCCGCCTTTTCCAGGTCCGCTACTTCGTCGCGGATAGCCAGCGCGATCTGCGTGCAGGTTTGGCTGCGAGGCTGATCGTTGCGCACGAAGGACCACTGGAGAATAGTGACGGGGCCCGTCAGCATCCCCTTTACATATTGTTTTGTCAACCCCTGTGCAAAGGACGACCAGCGGACCGTCATCGGTTCCGGCCGGTAAACGTCGCCGTAAATGACGGGCGGTTTTACACAGCGGCTGCCATAGCTCTGGACCCAGCCATTTTTCGTAAAGGCGAATCCAGCCAGCTGTTCACCGAAATACTCCACCATATCATTACGCTCGAACTCCCCATGCACCAGCACATCGATACCGATAGCCTCCTGCCAGCGGATGGCTGCCAATGTCTCCTTGGCGATCAGTTCGTCATATTGGTCCTGCGTCAGATCACCCTTTTTAAACCGGGCCCGCAGGCTCCGGACCTCCGTCGTTTGAGGGAAGGAACCGATGGTGGTAGTCGCAAACAACGGCAGGCCAAGCGCCGCCCGTTGTTTCAGCTTACGGTCGCTGAAAGGATGGTCCCGGCGGCTGTCTTTTTCTGTGATGGCCGCAACACGGCCGGACACCACTTTATTATGGATCAGCGGGGAAGTCCTCCTGCTCTCCGCCGCCTTCTTGTTCTCTTCCAGCAGCTTCTGCACGACAGGCGCCTTTTCGCCGGCAGCGAGTTGTTTTAAAGTGACAACCTCCGCGATTTTTTGTTTGGCAAAGGCCAGCCATTGTTTGATCTCGGCAGGCAGAGATTTTTCATTCGTCTCTGCCTCCAGGTCACAGGGAGAGTGGATCAGAGAGCAGGAGGGCGCTATCCAGACCCTGTCCGGGCCAATGGCTTTGACGGCTTTATCGATGAAAATCAGCGACTGCTGAAAATCGTTTTTCCAGATATTTCTTCCATCGACCACACCCAAAGAAAGATGGGTCTTCGTTTTCGAAAAACCGGTGGCAAGGATATCATCCAATTGCGAAGGACAACGCACGAGGTCCAGATGGATCGTGTGTACAGGAAGGCTCAGAGCCGTCTCCAGATTCTGGCCATAGCATTCAAAATAGCTGGCCAGGATGATTTGCAGGTGGGGGCATTCGCTTTTTATCTCCTGGTAGGTCCTGGCGAAGACTTTCCGTTCTTCAGGTGTCAGGTCCAGGGCCAGACAAGGTTCGTCCAGCTGGACATAATACGCACCGGCGCCTTCCAGTTTGGCGAGCACGTTCAGATAGACCGGCAGGAGGGATTTGATCAGTTCCAGCCGGTGAAATCCTTCTTCCTTCTCTTTCCCCAGCAGCAGGTAAGACACAGGCCCCAGCAGCACCGGCTTGGCATTGAATCCAGCTTGTTTGGCCTCGATAAATTCGTTGACCATTTTGTTGGAGAAAGGCGTGAATTTCTGATGGGCCGTAAATTCCGGAACAATATAATGGTAATTCGTGTCGAACCATTTGGTCATTTCCATGGCCGTGATATCATAACCATCTTTTTGATAGCCCCGGGCCATCGCAAAAAACAAGTCGATGTCCGGCAGCTGCTTCTGGTCCATCAGCGTATGATACCGCTCGGGGATGGCGCCTACCATCAGGCTCGTATCCAGCACCTGGTCATAAAAAGAGAAGTCGCCGGTCGGGATCAGGTCGATGCCTGCATCCTTTTGCAATTGCCAGTTGTGCAGACGAATACTTTTACCGACGGACATCAGCTGGTCTGCAGGCAGCTTTCCCGCCCAATACTGTTCCGACGCTTTCTTCAGCTCACGCTGGCTACCTATCCTCGGATAGCCTAAATTGTGTGTTTGCATTTTCAATGCCTTTTAAATGATGAATAATCAATTAAAAGCCCTTGCCTGCCCTCGCAACGCACCCATAAAAAAGAAGGAAAATAAACAGCCGACGCACATCCTTCAGGGCAAACGCCAAGACACCCCTGAAATCAAGTTATGCATCAATCTGACCATCTGCTTCATTCCACGAAAGCATTGTCAATCCGGTAAAGGCAGGTCTCCTGACTTGTAACATTTTCGCCGTCCTTCCCATCCTCATTGCTGAAGACAGTGGACTACGCGGGCGAAAACTTTTTTCGTTACTTACAGTTGCGGGACAGCTTGTGATTTGCACACAATTCCCTATTAACCCCGGAACTACCCGGGGACCTTTGCCGTTTGATGAAGGAAAAAGAAAGAACTTTATTTTACGCCGTAAAGTTAGCTTTTTTCAGCCTATTTGCCCCTTTAAAAGCCAAATGATTTCCATTATCTTTGCCACCTTTCACTCATCTATGCTATATGATAAAACAGGATGCTTCGGCAGGCTATCGGTTCAGACAAGCCATGCTGACAGAAAAACCCCTTCAGATAGTAGGTACGATCAACGCTAATCATGCTTTATTAGCGGCTCAGGCAGGTTTTAAGGCCATCTATCTCTCGGGCGGCGGGGTAGCTGCCGGTTCCCTGGGCATTCCCGACCTGGGCATCACCACTCTTAATGACGTTCTCATTGATATAGAAAGGATTACTAACGTCACCACGACACCCCTCCTGGTCGACGTAGATACCGGTTTCGGCCCCTCGGCTTTTAATGTAGCCCGGACGGTAAAATCACTGATCAAGGCCGGCGCGGCAGCGCTCCATATCGAGGACCAGGTCGGGGCCAAACGTTGTGGTCACAGACCGGGTAAGGAGGTCGTCAGCAAAGATGAAATGGTGGACAGATTGAAGGCTGCCGCCGATGCCCGCACAGATGACAACTTTGTTATCGGCGCCAGGACAGATGCTTTTGCCAATGAAGGTTTGGAAAAGACCGTGGAAAGGGCCGTGGCCTACAAGGAGGCCGGAGCTGATTTTATCTTTGCCGAAGCCGTTCCCGATTTGAATTTCTACCAAAAATTTGTGGATGCTACCGGGATTCCGGTATTGGCCAACATTACGGAATTCGGAATGATAAAACTGTATACCGTCGATGAACTAAAAGCCGCAGGAGTAGGCCTGATCCTGTACCCGCTGTCTGCCTTCCGTGCTGCCAATAAAGCCGCCCAAAATGTGTATCAGCATATCCGCAGGGACGGCACGCAGAAAAATGTATTGGATACCATGCAAACCAGGGAAGAATTGTACAACAGCATCGGTTACTACGACTATGAACAAAAATTAGATAGCCTCTTTAAAAAGACTAAAGATGTCAGATAATAACGAACCTGTTTTCAAGCCTAAGAAGAGCGTAGCGCTGTCAGGCGTTACTGCCGGAAATACAGCCCTGTGCAGTGTCGGAAAAAGCGGGAACGACCTGCACTATCGCGGCTACGATATTCTTGAGCTGGCGGAAAAAGCGCAGTTCGAAGAAGTGGCATACCTCCTCATCTATGGCGCGTTACCTACGCAGTCACAGCTGAATGCTTATACAGCCAAATTAAGATCCCTGAGAGGACTGCCACAGGCAGCCAAAAACGTACTGAAGAACATTCCTCCTGCTGCTCATCCGATGGATGTAATGCGTACCGCCGCATCCGTACTGGGGACACTCCAACCTGAAAAAGAAGATCATAATGCATCGGGCGCAAGGGATATTGCGGATAAATTACTGGCTTCTCTCGGCTCTGCCTTATTATATTGGTATCATTATGCCCATAATGGAAAGGAGATCGAGGTGGAAACAGACGATGAAACCATCGGCGGCCATTTTTTGCATCTGTTGCACGGCAAAAAGCCTTCAGCATCCTGGGTAAACGCCATGCAGGTCTCGCTAAACCTGTACGCAGAACACGAATTCAATGCATCCACCTTTGCCGGTCGGGTTATTGCAGGCACAGGCTCGGATATTTACTCGGCTGTTACCGGCGCTATCGGGGCGTTGAGAGGTCCGAAACATGGCGGCGCCAATGAGGTCGCATATGACATTCAAAGCCGCTACCAAAGCCCTGAGGACGCAGAGGCCGACATCCGCGAACGCCTCACCAGGAAAGAAGTGATCATCGGCTTCGGCCATCCGGTCTATACTATCTCCGACCC